>NZ_JBWFBN010000014.1:0-84378 GCF_056326165.1 Saonia sp. | reverse complement strand
AACCGGCGACATTCAGCTTGGAAGGCTGACGCTCTACCAACTGAGCTACTCCCGCATTTTTTTGGACAATTCCAAAAACACTTCAATATTTCAAAATAACCTATACCTTTTTCGCAATATAGCTTTTAGTTTTTGTGGGGAGAGCAGGATTCGAACCTGCGAAGACGTAGTCAGCAGATTTACAGTCTGCCCTCGTTGGCCGCTTGAGTATCTCCCCTCAAACTAAATTTTCAACAAAACGAGCCGATAGAGGGACTCGAACCCACGACCTGCTGATTACAAATCAGCTGCTCTAGCCAGCTGAGCTACATCGGCATTTTCGACCTTTTTACGCATAAAAAAGTCCGCTATTTCTAACGGACTGCAAATGTAAATATAATTTTTTTTAAACAAAACTATTTTAGTAAAATTTTCGTTAAGCAAAAAGTCTTAATTTTTCTTTTCGTTTTACAAGTTTTCTTTCTAATGAATTACATGCAATATCCACCGCTTCTTCAAAAGATTTACATTGTTTTTTTACAACATATTTATCTTTAGGAACATGAACTTTGATTTCAACTATTTTATTTTCTTTAGAACTTGTATTTTCTACCTTAAGGTAAATGTTAGAATCTATGACCTTATCATAAAAAACATCTAGCTTGTCCATTCGATTTTGAATAAAATCAATTAGTTTTCCGTCAGCAGTAAAATTTACGGATTGCACATTTACTTTCATAGAATACGTTTTTAAAAGGTTAGACAAAAAGATTATATCACTATTCCCTACTTCTTGGATGGGAAGACAAGTGCACTTTTTTTAGTTCGGCAATACTATTATGAGTATAAACTTGTGTGGATGCCAAACTAGAATGTCCCAATAACTCCTTTACAGAATTTAAATCTGCCCCTTTGTTCAACAAATGGGTAGCAAAGGTATGCCTTAATATATGTGGACTCTTTTTTACTTTAGAGGACACCATACTAAAATAATGATTTATTATTCTATAAACAAAAGTTTCATATAGTTTATTGCCTGACTTCAATAAAAAAACGTAGTCTTTATCTGATATTTTTTGAGAATTTTTCCTGTATTCAAAATACTCCTCAAATAGGGAACATGTTGAATTCAATAGTGGCAGCATGCGTTCTTTATTTCGTTTTCCTAAAACTTTTAAAACATTAGAAGACAAATTCACATGTATCATTTTTAAATTGATTAGCTCTGCCCTTCTGATTCCTGTGGTGTACAACAATTCAATAATCAATTTATCTCTAAGGCCTTCAAAATCATCTTTAAACTCAATTTGTTGCAATGCATTTTCCATTTCCTTTTCAGAAAAAGGTACTTCTACTTTTTTAGATGTCTTTAATGCCTTGTGCTTTGCCAAAGGGTTTACCTCAATTTCACCTATTCTCAATAAAAATTTATAGTATGCCTTTAAGGAAGCTATCTTTCTATTTATGGAACGATTGGACATTGAGGTATTTACCAAACTAACTATCCAACTTCTAATAACAGTATATTCTATATTATCTATACTGTTTACACCATATTCGTTCGAAACAAAAACTGCAAATCCTTTAATGTCTTTTTTATAGGCATTTACTGTATGTTGCGAGTAGTTCTTTTCTAAAGAGAGGTAAGAAATAAATGGGTCTAAAGCCATAAAACAAAGTTACATGAACTTTGTCCAAAAAAAAATCCCACATCTCATTAATGAAATGTGGGATTCATATTTTATAAAAAAGAACTTATATCTCTTCTTGGTCTCTTAAACCTTGGATATATTGTGCTTTCTGTATCTGAGCTCTTCTTTCAACAGAAGGTTTAGTAAACTGTTGACGACTTCTCAACTGTCTCATTGTACCCGTTCTATCGAACTTACGCTTAAAACGCTTTAAAGCTCTATCTATATTTTCTCCTTCTTTTACTGGTATTATTAACATTGGCTCTAACCTCCTCTCTTTTGTGATTTTTGGTGTGCAAATATACTATTATTATCAATATATCATACACAAACCATTTTTTATTTCATTTAAACCTTTGTTGCAGGTTTATATGTTTTCTTATCTATAATTATTTTTGATAGAATTTCTTTTAATATTTCTGAAGTACCGCCACCAATAGGTCCACATCTACTATCTCTTAACAACCTAGCCAATGGATAGTCTTCCATATAGCCGTAGCCACCCAACATTTGCAAACAATCATAAATAGTACCGTCCGCTATTTTAGTGGACAACAATTTAGACATCGTAGCTTCTTTAACTACATACTCACCTTTATTTAATCTATGAGCAACAGAGTAATTAAATTCTTTACACATTTCTACCTCAGCTGTTCTTTCAACTATAGTATGTCTTAACGCCTGAAACTCATTAATTTTTTTTCCGAAAGCCTCCCTCTCCGACATATAATTCATTGTATACTCCAAAGCAAACTCAGCACGTGCATGGCCATTAACCCCCATAATTAATCTTTCCAAAGAAAAATGCTGCATTATATAAGGAAACCCTTTTCCTTCTTCACCCATTAAGTTTTCCTCTGGGATAACTACATTATCAAAAGCAATCTCTCCAGTATCAGAAGCTCTCCAACCCAGTTTATTAAGTTTTGTAGCTGAAATTCCAGGTGTTTCCCTATCCACTACAAAAATGCTTATTCCTTTGTTCCCTAATTCTGGTGATGTCTTTGCCGTAACAACTAAATAATCACTATATACACCATTAGTTATAAAGGTCTTGGAGCCATTTAAAATATAGCTATCCCCTTTTTTTGTTGCCGTAGTTCTCATTCCTGCCACATCAGACCCTCCAAAAGGTTCCGTAATACACAAGCATCCTATTTTATCCCCAGCAATACTAGGTGCCAAATATTCGCTCTTTATTCTGTGGTCTCCTTCTTTGTTTAAATGGGTCATTGCTAAATACATATGTGCCCATATTGCAGCAGCAAAACCTCCAGAATTCACTTTTTGCAATTCTTCTAACAAGATTACAGTATAGAACAAATCTAACTCCAAGCCGCCATAATGTATGGGATAGGTAAGCCCCAAATAGCCCATGTCACCAAACTTTTTCCAAATAAACCGCTCTATAGTTCCAGTTTCTTCCCATTTATCAATATGTGGCACAACTTCTTTCTTTAAGAAATCCCTTAGGCTTTCTCTAAACAAATTATGCTCTTCACTGAAATATCTTGTATCCATACACTTAATCTACACCTAGTTATTTAGGTTAACGAAGGGACAAATATAGTTGAATTCTATCAATCTTATTAGATGGAAAATCTTCTATATATTCTAATTCTTTAAACGAATTTATTACCCCAATATTCTCTCTATGTTCCACTATTTTTTGTGCCACATTATATTGGATATAAACTAATTGAGCTATTTCTTCTTTTGATGCAGTGTTAATATTTACCTTCTTGATTTCTGGTGGATTCAATACTTTATATTTCTCTAATGTCCTTTGAACTACATCTGGCTCCAAACCATACACATCATACAACTGTTCATCAACAATAAAACCACCCAAACGATTCCTAAATTTTATAATTCTAGCTGATAGTTTTTCTCCTATTCCATTTATCTCCATTAAATCTAAAGCAGTTACTTTATTAATGCCCCTTACTTCTTTATTAACATAACTAGACCTATCAGTTTTTAGAATAGATTGTTTTTTTATATTTTTTGTCCATTCAGGAAACTTAAAATAAGGTGAGATACTTTCCAATAAAGAATCGGAAACCTGAGTAACTGCTTGAAACTCTTCAACAGAGTTTATATATTTATCCGTGGCCCTAAAAATAAGTAACCTATTTATTTCATTAACAGACATCCCCAAGGTGTAACCTTTATAATCTGTTATAAAATTTGGATTAAAAGGATAGGTTTTAAATGCATTCTTCTCTATCTGATGCTTTTTTAATTCATTGATTTCTTCCTGAAATTCTAAATCAACTGACAATACATTTTCATTGTTTAAATCAATGGAAGTATAGAAGAAATAAGCGGCCTGAAGTAGAACTATAATTAGTAACAAAAAGAAAATCCCACTCCGTTCTTGTTTATTGAACTTAAAGTGGGATTTTAAATTTTTCAATTATACTATTATTATCTAGTCTTTATTGCTTCAAGGTATCTGTTCAATTGTTTTTTAACTACTGGGAACAAAAAGTACAATCCTACCATATTTGGGAACACCATTGCAAAAATCATTGCATCGGAGAAATCCCATATAGATTTCATACTTGCTGCAGCACCAATTATAATAAACAATAAGAACAATAACTTGTACACTAAATCAGCCACTTTACCTCTTCCAAAAAGAAATTTCCATGATTGCAATCCATAATAAGACCATGAAATCATGGTAGAAACAGCAAACAATACTACGGCAATTGTTAAGAATATATTTGAATATGGGATGTACTTGGCAAAAGCCATTGAAGTAATACCTGCACCTTCATAGGAAGCACCATCAATTATAACAGCACCACCATCTCCACCATACTCAAAATAACCACCAAAATTAAAAATGATAATTACCAAGGCTGTCATGGTACATATTACAACAGTATCTATAAATGGCTCCAATAAAGCAACTAATCCTTCAGAAGCCGAATACTTTGTTTTAACAGCTGAATGAGCAATAGACGCTGAACCAGCTCCTGCTTCATTGGAAAATGCAGCTCGTTTAAATCCTACCAACAATACTCCAATAACACTTCCTACACCAATTGCTGTTGGATTAAAAGCCTCTCTTAAAATTAGTCCAATTGCATCATCAATCAAAGAGAAGTTGCTAAGAATAATATACAAACATGCCACCAAGTACATTACTGCCATAAAAGGCACTACTTTTTCGGTTACAGATGCAATTCTTTTGATACCTCCAATAATAATGATACCTACTACAACTGCGAGTATTAATCCAATGACTGCTCCAGCACTGGTACTTTCCAGCCCCATTAATTCTTTAAGAACAATGGTTGCCTGGTTAGATTGGGCAGCATTTCCACCACCAAAAGAACCACCAATACAGAATATAGCAAATAGCACTGCTGCAACTTTACCAAGCATCGTAAATCCTTTATCCTTTAAGCCCTTGCTTATATAATACATTGGACCACCATATACAATTCCATCTTCATCTACATCCCTATATTGAACCCCAAGTGTACATTCCACAAACTTTGTGGACATACCTAATAAACCACATATTACCATCCAAAAAGTTGCTCCAGGTCCGCCCAATGCAATAGCTAGAGCCACCCCCGCTATGTTTCCATTCCCCACGGTACCAGAAACCGCTGTTGCCAATGCTTGAAAATGTGTAACCTCACCTTCTTTACTTTCATCTTTTATTGTCTCAATTGCATCACCCCCTGGAGTGGAATCACCGTACATTTCTTCCGATACGGCATGGTCAATGTCATCATATTTACCTCTTACTACATTTATAGCTTTTCCAAAATACCTAATGTTTGGAAACCCAAAATAAATGGTAAAAAACAAAGCACTTACAACCAATAATATTAAAACGAAAGGGATTCCGCCTATTTCAAAGAAAATTACATTGGAAAAGAAATCTGATATGGGTTTAAATCCTTGATCAATTTTTTCATCAAGCCCCATTTCCTGAGAAAATGAAAAAAATGGAACAAACATCGTCAGCAACGCAAGAATTCTGTACTTCATATTTTCAGTTTTAAATTTTAAATTAGTCAGTTAATTTGGCAATATCATAAAAATTACCAATACAATCAAGTATTGGTGTTGAAATGTGGTTCAACTATATGGAACATTTCATTTAATTTCTTAATCTGCTCTGACCTTCCTAAAACAATTACCTTACTTCTTGACTCTAATTTTAGGTCAGCCTCAGGATTAATAATATAGTTTCCATTTGGCTCTATATAACCAATAATAGTACACCCTGTCTTTCTTCTTAAATCCAAATCCCTTAAAGAATTTCCTTCCACTTGTCCTCCAAAGTCTTCAATGGCCACTTCTTCCAAATTGGTATTATGCTCTCCCTCCAAAGAAAGTTTGTCCATAAAGGTTATTAAATCTGGTATTACTACCAAAGATGCCATATGGTCGCCCCCTATTTTATCTGGCATAATAACCTTATCTGCCCCAGCTAATTTTAATTTTCTTTGAGAAGCAACTTGGGATGCTCTGCTAATAATAATAAGTTCTTTATTAAGTTGTTTTGCCGAAAGTACCACAAACAAATTGGCGGCATCATCTGGCATGGCCGCTATGAGATATTGTGCACGTTCTATACCAGCCGCCATAAGAACCTCATCCTCATTGGCATCTCCCTCCACAAATAGAATGGCGTCTTCATATTTTTCTATTACATCCTTATCTCGTTCTATTATAACAAAAGGTCTGTTATAAGTTTTTAATCTTTCAGCGGCCTGAGTTCCATTTCGTCCATAGCCGCAAATAATAATGTGGTTGGATAGGTTACTAATCATATTTTTCACTTTTTTCTTTTTTAGGAGTTCTAGAGAATTTCTACTTAGTATATATTCTGTAATGACGGATATTGCAAAACCGAATACAAAAACACTGGTCACAATCAAAAAAACCGTAAACATTTTCGCCTCTGTCCCTAATGGCTTTACTTCAGAAAAACCAACAGTAGTCACTGTTATAATGGTCATGTAAAAAGCCTCAATCCAAGAATAGTCCGAGATAAATTTATACCCTACCACTCCAATAAGCAGCACCAAAGCCATTAGAAAGAGTGCTAAATATAATTTGGATCTAAAAAATTTTATCATAATTACAGATCAAAAACTGATGTTCTTTTGGTGTATACCAAATCTTTAATTTTTAACCAAAATGCCAAAAACAGATACAATGCAAAACCAAATCCTAAAGTAACAAAGGTTAAATAAATAAAGGATGTTCTTACTACTCTAGCTCTAATTCCAATCCGTTCCGCAATCCTTCTACAAACCTCAAAACCTCTTTTTTGGAAATAATATAATATTTGATAGAAAAATTTCATGCCTAAAATTAGTCAATTCTATTTAATAAACTAGCTCCCACTGCGCATTGCAGACATTTGTTCTTTGTGCAATATTCATTGTACAATTGTAAGATTGCTTGGCTATCTAATGCATTTATAGAGTATATTCCTATTTTATGAAAATTATCAATTATAGTATTTTTTTCCTTTTTTATGTTTGACGCAATATTGGTAAGCTCCTCGCTAACATCTTTTCCCATATGTTTTGCGTAACAGAATTTTAATGGAAGTACTGTATTTACAATAACCAAGTCAATAAATTTTTTAGTGAGTTTTTTGGTGCTCTTCTTAGATTCTTTTCCAAAAACATAATGATTGTCCCAATAATCACTTACCGAAACCTCAAAAACAGCATATATTTCATCAATAGAATTTGCATTGATTATTTTACTGAAAATGTTCTGATGAGCTGCGTATAAGTTTGCAATTTGAGATAGTCTGATTGTAGGAAAATTAGGTGGTCTTAATTTAAAAAAACTTGGCTTTATAACACCATCACTCTCAATTGAATATTTATTCTTTATAAATTGATATTCTCTCTTTAAAGTGATGTAATAATCATCAACTATTTCATTATCATCTATAAGTTCCGAAAGACCATATAAAATACTTTCTAACTGAAAAACATCATTTTGCAGCTTGCGAATTATTGAAAAGTCCAAAGATTTTGCAATGCTTAAAAATGATTCGCCATTTATATTGAGGCCAAAATTCTTTAACAACATACAGAAAAGTACTTTTTCCCAATCATTTTTAGATTGCTCCAAAAGTTCCAATATCAATTCGGATTTTCTTTCCAAACGTTCAAAATAGAGGCGCTCCTGCCAATTTTTAAAAAGGAAATCATCAATCTTTTCAATGTCCTTTTCACAATTTATAAAAGTGATAGTTTTTTTATCCAATAGTTTTTGATGTGCTTCGAGCAGACTCTGTGAAATAAAATTTTTCAATTCCAAAGTAGGAATCTCTGTATTATCCTTTCTAAAAATAGTAGAATCGTTTTCCCAAACTACATGAAGAATAACGCTCTCGTAATTTTTATCTTCCTCATGGTGGTGCGCATACCAATCTGATGAATTTACATGCATTTCTACATTCCCAGCCCACAACTGGTCATCAATTTCAATTTTGGCGTTTAAGAAATCTGGCCCAGTAAATAAGTTATGCATGCCAAAATCTACAATAGAAATAGGTTCATTATTGGTAGAATACAAACCAGATGCTTGTACCTTTTTATGTTTCCAAATAAAATGCAGTAAATCCTCTCGCATGTACCGAAAATAAAAAATCCCGCCGAAGCAGGATTCATTTTACTCGTTATTTCTTTTACTATTCAGTCACATCACCTTCCCAGTTCATAAATCCACCTTCCAAATTATACGCATTTTCAAAACCCAACTGGTTCATTAAAGCACATGCTTGCCCGCTTCTGTTTCCAGAACGGCAATAAACATAATAGTTTTTGGCTTTGTCTAGTTTTTCCAGTTCAGCCAAGAATTCCTGACCTAAATAAATATCAATATTCGTAGCCCCAGGAATATATCCTTCCTCTAGTTCTTCTGGTGTTCTAACATCAAGGATAAATGCATTTTCGTCCTTTTCCAATTGTTCTTCCCATTCTATTTGTGATAAATCTGCCATGCGTAATTGTATTGTTGACTGCAAAAGTAAAAATCCGAAACTACATTTCGGATTTTTACTATAGATTTTATTTATTGTTATACCTTAATAGTGCATCCTATTGCTTTTGTAGATTTAACTTCAATATTCTTACCCGCCAGCATGGCATCAACGGCATCTTCTATATATTTTGTTTCAACTGATGTTTCATCAGAATAATTGTCATCAATAGCACCAATATATTCTACTTTGTATTTTTCACCCTTCTTATTCAATAAATATACATGTGGTGTCCTTGTTGCTCCATATTGCGGAAATACTTTTTGTCCTTCATCTAATAAATAAGGGAAAGTAAATCCTTTTTCCTTGGCTCTCTCCTTCATTTTATCATAACTATCTCTAGGTTGTACATCAGGATTATTAGGGTTTATTGCAATTACAGGTACGCCTAACTTCTTATACTTTTTGTCCAAGGCTATAATTCTATCCTCATATGCCACTGCGTAAGGGCAACTGTTGCAAGTAAAAATGACCAAAAACCCTTTAGCATCTGGGAAATTAGCCATAGAAACTTTGTTTCCATCAATGTTTATTAAACTAAAATCGGAGGCGTAATCCCCAACCGAATAGCCATCGACCATGGTATTAAAATTAACCGTAAAAGCACTAGCAACTAACAAGAGTACTATAAGTCCTAAATTCTTGATTTTCTTCATAGTTATTTTTTTATAAATTCATTTAAATTGGTCTTGAGCACGTCATAGGTAAAGGACTGCTCATAAAAGGTCTTTTTCTCTTTATTATAAATCATTGTGGCTGGAATTCCTCCAGACCAATCTTTGTCCACCTTTGGAATCCAAGTATTTTGCTTGGGGTCATCCAGAATAACTACCTTAGATTTAAGGTTATTTTTCTTTACAAAAGGAACAAGTCTTGTCTCCCACATTTTGGGCATATCCAAGCTGACTAAGATTACTTCGACATTATTTTTCCTTTGTTCTGAATGTATTTTTTCAAAATAAGGCAGTTCCTCTACACAAGGCTGGCACCATGTAGCCCAGAAATTAATTATATATGTTTTGTCATCATCCATATGGAACATAGGCTCTATTCCATCAAAGTCATACACAGGAAGATTAAGGCCATCTACTTCTACGGTTTCCTTTAATGTAAGATTTGCCAATAACATTTGCTTTTCTTTTTTTTCCTTTGAACCGCAAGCTGTTATCAAAAGCACAACCAGTAAAAGTGTAATCTTCTGCATATCAAATCATTGATAAATAAAATTAATCATCATAAAATTGGACATAGCTTTTTTAACAAAATTTTATCTCTTTTTAACATTTAAACAGAAATTATAGATATACATTTGTATATACAATTGTTGTATTTACATGAATGTAGAAAAAATTATAAAAACGGATAAGGAAATATCACTGGAAAGCAAGTCTATTATTCATTTGGTTTTGGTAAACAACAAAATAAATGAGTCTTTGTCCAATGCCTTAAAACCTTTTGATGTTTCCCTACAACAATTTAATGTGCTTAGGATATTGCGAGGACAAAATGGAAAACCAGCCAACCTTAGTACTCTTAATGAACGCATGGTCACAAAAATGAGTAATACAACTAGATTGGTGGATAAATTATTATTGAAGGAGTTTGTAGAGCGTACAACATGTGAAAGTAACAGAAGAAAAGTAGAAATCACCCTAACAAAGAAAGGTGGTACAGTTCTTGAAAAGATGGATAATGAAATAACCCGTGCGCAGAAAACATTGCTCGAAAATTTTAAAAATGAAGAGCTTATAGAATTAAACAGCTTATTAAATAAATTTTAATAATAACAATCACTTAAATCATTAACATATTAATTTAAACAAAAAATGAAAAAAAATGTATTTAGTTTAGTACTAGCAGTTGTAGTTGGGTTTACAGCAACAGCTAACACTCCAATAGATGGAGAGAAAAAAGAAGTAAAAACCAGTGAGAGCACCGTCACTTGGAAAGGATACAAGGTAACAGGTCAACATGGTGGTACCATTGCCTTAAAGGAAGGCTTTTTAGAATTTGATGGTAATAAGCTTACCGGTGGAGAATTTGTAGTTGATATGACTACACTGGCAACTACCGATGATATGGGAGATATGAGCGCAAAATTGGATGGACATCTTAAATCTGATGACTTTTTTGGAGTAGAAGCTCACCCAACAGCTAAATTGGTTATAACAAAAGCAACATCTTTCAATAAAAATTCTTATACAGTAACTGGAGATTTAACTATTAAAGGAATTACAAATCCAATAACCTTTGTAATTTCAATTTTCGAAAATAAGGCTACTGCTACATTAAAAGTGGATCGATCTAAATATAATGTGAAATATAATTCTGGTAGCTTTTTTGACAACCTTGGAGACAAATTAATCTATGATGAGTTTGATCTTGTAGTAGACATGGCACTTTAACGCCCCGAAACCCTACTGTTATAATCCCCATTATGTGTATTCATGATGGGGATTATTATTTTTACATATCATGGAGTTTGATAATTTAAAATTCCTTTCTATATTTGACCTAATGAAATTAAACGCAGTAAATACTTGGTGGTGGAACAACTTACGTCAAACGTCGTGAGATAGTCCATGCTATTATAATATATAGAGGCTTGTCGTTCACGACAAGCCTTTTTTAATTTATAGTTTTTAATATGACTTATAAACTGAACACATTTTACAAGAAAATACTAGCAGACACAATTACTCCAGTAAGTGTCTATTTAAAAATTAGGGACACATTCCCCAACAGTATTCTATTAGAAAGTAGCGATTATCATGCTAATGACAATAGTTTCTCATACGTTTGTTGTAATCCCATTGCATCAATAAAAGTTGAAAACGAACTTATTACACAACAGTTTCCTGATGGAACTACTGAAGAAATAGTAATTACAAAAAATACAGACGTTCCAGAAATTATTGAATCTTTCTCCAAGAAATTTTCAGCTTCGGACCAAGATTTTAAGTTCATCAACAATGGTCTTTTTGGGTATATGGCCTATGATATGGTTAAGTATTATGAAGATATAGACCTTACTAAAAAAGATAACAGTGTTGCAATTCCAGATATGTACTATGCTGTTTATCAAAATATTATTGCAATAAATCATTTTAAAAACGAAGCCTATCTTTTTGCTCATTGCTATGATGGTGACAGTAATATAGATGAAATTGAACGGCTTTTAAAGGTGCGCGATTTTGCTTCTTATAACTTCTCTATTGAAGGTGAACCAACATCAAACTTAAAAGATGAAGAGTATAAAGAACATGTAGAATTGGCTAAAAAACATTGTCAACGTGGTGATGTTTTTCAATTAGTGTTATCTAGACGTTTTTCTCAGGAGTTTAAAGGAGATGAGTTTAATGTGTACCGCGCATTACGCTCCATAAACCCTTCACCTTACTTATTCTTCTTTGATTATGGAGATTTCAAAATCTTTGGAAGTTCTCCTGAAGCACAATTGATTGTAAAGGATGGTAAAGCTGAAATTCACCCAATTGCTGGAACTTACAAAAGAACAGGGAACGATGAGCAAGATGCCAAATTGGCCATAGAATTGGCGCAAGACAAAAAAGAAAACAGCGAACATGTAATGCTTGTAGATTTGGCTCGTAACGATTTAAGTAGAAACGGAAACACGGTAAAGGTGGAAACTTATAGAGAGGTTCAGTACTTCTCACATGTAATTCACTTAGTTTCCAAAGTAACTGGGCAAAAGAAAAAGGATATTCCTACTATGAAAGTGGTTGCAGATACTTTCCCTGCGGGAACATTAAGTGGCGCGCCAAAACATATGGCAATGCAGCTCATAGAAAAATATGAAAAAACCAGTCGTGGGTATTATGGTGGAGCCATAGGGTTTATGGACTTTAATGGCAATTTTAACCATGCCATTATGATTCGTACTTTTTTGAGTAAGAATCATCAATTACATTTTCAGGCAGGTGCTGGTTTAGTGGCTGCTTCAAATGCTGATGCCGAATTACAAGAAACTTATAACAAATTAGGTGCTTTAAACAAAGCTCTAAAAATTGCTGAAACAATCTAAAATGAGCAAGAGAAAAATATTAATGATTGATAACTACGATAGTTTCACTTATAATTTGGTGCATTATCTAGAAGATTTAGATTGCGAAGTAATTGTAAAACGCAATGACCAACTTTCTCTGGAAGAAGTTGATAACTATAGTGATATTGTTCTATCTCCTGGCCCAGGAATCCCAGATGAGGCTGGACTATTGAAAGACATTATAAAAAAATATGCTAGTACAAAACGCATATTGGGCGTATGTTTAGGGCAACAGGCTATCGGTGAAGTCTTTGGCGGAAGTTTAGAAAACTTAGACCAAGTATACCATGGTATTGCAACAAAAATTAATATTACTGTTGATGACCCTATTTTTGAAGGAATGCCCAGAGAAATAGAAGTAGGTCGTTACCATTCATGGGTTGTTAATCCAAATTTGCCAGAAGTTCTCGAAGCAACTTCTTTTGATGAAAATGGACAAGTAATGTCTCTTAGACATAAAGAATATGATATAACGGGTGTGCAGTTTCACCCAGAATCGGTATTGACACCACAAGGGAAACAGATGTTGAAGAATTGGTTAGAAAGCTAAAGCTAAGTACAGAGTAATCAGTATAAAGTACTAAGACTGTTGCGCTTTATACTTAATACTAACGACTGAAAACTTTTAAAAAATGAAACAGACATTAAATAGATTAATCAATCACGAAATTCTTGCAAAAGAAGATGCTAAACAGATTTTGGTAAATATTGCCAAAGGCGATTACAATACCAGTCAGATAGCAGCATTCTTAACGGTTTATATGATGCGCAGCATCACTATTGAGGAGTTAGAAGGATTTAGAGATGCTCTTTTAGAACTTTGCAAGGCAGTAAATTTATCAGACTACAACCCTATTGATTTATGTGGTACAGGTGGTGATGGCAAAGACACGTTTAACATTTCAACATTGTCTTCTTTTGTAACGGCAGGTGCTGGTGTTAAAGTAACCAAGCATGGTAATTATGGTGTATCCTCAAAATGTGGAAGTAGTAATGTCATGGAATTTTTGGGCATAAAATTCAGTAATGAAGCAGGTTTTCTAAAAAAATCAATTGAAGAAGCTGGTATCTGTGTATTACACGCGCCGTTATTTCACCCAGCAATGAAAAATGTTGCTCCAATCCGCAGAGAACTTGGGGTAAAAACATTTTTTAATATGTTAGGCCCCATGGTAAATCCTGCATTTCCCAAAAACCAAATGGTTGGCGTTTTCAATTTAGAATTGGCCAGGATATATGGCTATCTATATCAGAATACGGATAAGAATTTTACCGTGCTTCATGCACTAGATGGATACGATGAAATATCATTGACAGGGAATACTAAAACCATTTCAAGAAATTCTGAAAGCATGTTAAAACCATCAGATTTTGGAGTTGACACTATATTACAGAGTGAAATTGTTGGAGGGGATAGTATAGAAGAATCGGCTCAAATATTTTTAAATGTACTGCAAGGAAGGGGTACGGAACCACAAAACAATGTGGTATGTGCCAATGCAGGAATTGCAATTGCAACTGTAGAAGGGCTTACTCCAAAAGAAGGTTTTGATAAAGCTAAAGAATCACTCTTAGGAGGAAAAGGCTTAATAGCCTTAAAAAAATTACAGGAACTGAGTAAGTAAAACAAAATGTCTCTTCGAGCGGAGTCGAGAAGTTATTGAAAAATTTCTCTCTTTGTTCCAAATGACAAATAACTATGGATATTCTAACTAAAATAACTAGAGACAAACGCAAGGAAGTTGATTTAAAAAAATCAATAATTCCGGTTTCCCAATTGGAAGCATCGGTTTTTTTTGAACGCGAAACCGTTTCTTTAGCCAATGCATTACGAGGTAGTTCCACTGGTATTATTGCAGAGTTTAAGAGACGTTCACCATCCAAAAAAAGCATTAATCAAAGTGCCAATGTAGGACAAGTGGCCAAAGGGTACCAAAAAGCTGGAGTTTGTGGTATGAGTGTCCTTACAGATATTAAATATTTTGGTGGCTCTTTGGAAGATTTATTACTAGCAAGAGCATCTGTAAACCTGCCTTTGCTTAGAAAAGAATTTATCATTGATGAATATCAAATACTAGAAGCCAAAGCACATGGTGCTGACGCTATTCTATTAATTGCTGCAATATTGACAAGAGCGGAAATTAAAACCTTATCAGAACTTGCTCAAAGTTTAGGGCTCAATGTGCTGTTAGAAGTTCATAATGAGGAAGAATTACATAAATCCGTAATGCCAAGTCTAGACATGTTGGGTGTAAACAATAGAAATTTAAAAACTTTTGAAGTTAGTTTAGACACCAGTAAAAATCTATCATCTATAATTCCAGATGAATTTGTAAAAGTATCTGAAAGCGGCATTAGTAGTATTGAAGCCATTAAGGAATTAAAGCCTTATGGTTATCAAGGTTTTTTAATTGGTGAGAACTTTATGAAAACGGAAAATCCGGCGGAAAGTGCAATTGAATTTATAAAAGCATTAAAATAATGAAACTCAAGGTTTGCGGAATGAATCATAACCCAGAAGCTGTAGCAGAACTACAGCCAGATTATTTGGGTTTTATTTTCTGGGAACCATCCAAAAGAAGTTTTGAAGGCAAAATGCCCAAAATTAATTCTAACATTAAAAAAATAGGTGTTTTTGTTGATGCTCCTCTTGAAGAGGTTATTGAAAAAATAAAAGATTTTGGATTAAATGGGGTTCAGCTTCATGGGCATGAATCTCCGGAGTATTGTGCTAATTTAAAACAGCGTCATTCCAAACTTGTTTCGGAATCTCATGCTAAAATAACTGTCGGGTCAAGCGAAGTCGAGACCTCAAACCTCTCTACTCCGCTCGAGGGGACAAAAATTGACATCATTAAAGTATTTTCTATAAAATATGAATTCGATTTTTCAGTTTTAGAACCCTATGAAGATGTCTGTGATTATTATTTATTTGATACCAAAGGGAAATTACCTGGCGGAAATGGATACACCTTTAACTGGTCAGTTCTAGCGAACTACCCTTCTACCAAACCCTATTTTTTAAGTGGAGGAATTGGTATAGATAACACTGAAGACATACTATCATTCATAACAAAACCTGAATCCAAATACTGTCACGCCATAGACATCAACAGTAAATTTGAAGATTCCCCAGGACTAAAAAATATAGAAAAATTAAAAGAATTTAAGAAGTTATTGAAGATAGGTATAAAACCAACAGTCAATAACTATCAACCATCAACTAATATGTATAACGTAGACGAAAAAGGATATTACGGTGAATTTGGGGGTGCATACATTCCGGAAATGTTATATCCTAATGTAGAAAATTTAAGGCAGCAATATCTTAAGGTAATGGAAGAACCTTCTTTTAAAGAAGAGTTTAACCAGCTATTAAAAGATTATGTAGGCAGACCTTCGCCGCTATATTACGCAAACCGATTGTCTAAAAAATACAACACAAAAATTTACATTAAACGTGAAGACCTTAATCATACTGGAGCGCACAAAGTAAACAATACTATAGGGCAGATTTTAATGGCAAAACGTTTGGGTAAAAAACGCATTATTGCCGAAACTGGCGCTGGTCAGCACGGTGTTGCCACTGCCACCGTTTGTGCCTTAATGGGAATTGATTGTATTGTGTATATGGGTGAAATTGATATTGCTCGCCAAGCACCAAACGTTGCACGTATGAAAATGCTTGGTGCAGAGGTTAGACCAGCATTATCAGGAAGTAGAACCCTAAAAGATGCAACCAATGAAGCTATTCGTGACTGGATAAACAATCCTGTAGACACCCATTACATAATTGGTTCTGCTATTGGGCCTCACCCCTATCCAGATATGGTTACACGTTTTCAGTCTATCATATCCGAAGAGATTAAATGGCAGTTGAAAGAAAAAGAAGGAAAGGAAAATCCTGATTATGTTATTGCCTGTGTAGGTGGTGGCAGTAATGCTGCCGGTGCATTTTATCACTATTTACATGAAGAAGAAGTTGGGCTTATTGCTGTAGAAGCAGCTGGCTTAGGAATTGATTCCGGTGAGAGTGCCGCAACTTCAGCTTTAGGAAAAGAAGGAATCATTCATGGTTGTAAAACGTTATTAATGCAAACTCCCGATGGACAAATAACTGAACCCTATTCCATTTCAGCAGGATTGGATTACCCTGGGGTTGGCCCTATGCATGCTCATTTATATAAAAGCGGACGAGGAGAATTTATTTCAATTACTGATGATGAAGCAATGATGGCAGGAATGGAACTAACAAAATTAGAAGGTATTATTCCCGCAATAGAATCGTCCCATGCGTTTGCAGTTTTTGAAAAACGTAGATTTAACTCGGATGATATTGTGGTGATAAATCTATCGGGTCGTGGAGATAAAGATTTACAGAATTATATTGATTATTTTAAACTATAATTTTTGTCATTTCTGCTTAGGCAGGAATGACAAACGGACAAAAAAATGAACAGAATACATCAAAAATTACAAGAAGACGGAAAAATCCTATCTATATATTTTACCGCTGGTTATCCAAACTTAAATGATACGGTAACGGTAATTCAAGAATTGGAAAAAAACGGGGTGGATTTAATTGAAATAGGACTTCCCTTTAGTGACCCATTGGCCGATGGACCAACTATACAAGAAAGTTCCACCGCTGCGCTAAAAAATGGAATGACTACTGAAATTCTTTTTAATCAAATTAAAGACATTAGAAAAACAGTCTACATTCCTTTGATTATTATGGGATATTTTAATCCTGTTTTTCAATATGGTGTAGAAGCATTCTGTAAAAAATGTGCTGAAATAGGTATTGACGGACTTATTCTTCCTGACCTTCCTTTGGATGTATACCAAGAAAAATATCAAGCTATTTTTGAGAAATATGGTCTTGTAAATGTATTCTTAATTACACCGCAAACTAGTGATGAGCGCATTCGTCAAATTGATGAAGCTTCAAACGGATTCATTTACATGGTAAGTTCTGCCAGTACCACAGGAGCCAAACAAGGCTTAGGAGAAGAGCAAAGCAACTATTTTAATAGAATAGCTAACCTAAACCTAAAAAACCCACAAATAGTTGGGTTTGGTATTAGTAACGCTGATACTTTTAATCAGGCAACGGAAAAAGCAAAAGGTGCTATTATTGGCTCTGCTTTTATAAAGCATTTGACAAAAAATAGAGCTACAAAGATTGATGAATTTGTAAAAGGAATAAGAGTCTAATGAATATTATCAATAATTGGAAAGTTATAATTTTACTCTGTCTAACCTTTGGACTAGCCCCATTTTTTCCAGAACCACACATCTGGGGAAAAATAAAATGGATTTCTGGAGGTGCAACTGAAATGAAACCTATGGATTGGTTTGATGTTGTACTACATGGCTTTTCATATATTCTTCTATTTAGGTTGGTAATTTTAAAGCTTATTTCCTTGTCTAAAAAATAGAATTGTCTATTTTTAAATCTTGCAAACCGAATATGAAAATGAGAAAATTATTTTTCCTATTAATTGTTTCTTATACTACTTTTTCTTTCGCTCAAGATTCAATTCAATTTAAGTCTCAAATACGACATACTATTGACGAATTAAGGGATTTTATCTCTATTCCCAACGATGCTTTAGAACATGCAGACATTAATAGAAATATCACGTGGCTTTCACAAAAATTCAATGCTCGTGGTTTTAACACTTCGGTATTGCCCACAGAAGGTGAATCTTTATTTTTTGCCGCATTACCCATGGTGGACGGTAAACCAACTGTTCTTTTTTATATGCATTTTGATGGGCAATCTGTAGACCCAAGTAAGTGGAATCAATCCAATCCATACGCGGTTGAATTAAAAGCTGCGGATGGGGATGATTGGAAAATTATTCCTTTTTCGGATTTAGACACTGATATAAATTATGAGTGGCGGCTTTTTGGTCGTTCTACATCTGATGATAAAGGACCTATTGTTATGTTCTTAAACGCAATAGATTTATTAAAAAAGAACAATAAAATAATTCCTTTCAATGTAAAAGTAATTTTAGATAGTGAAGAAGAAAAAAGTAGCAAACCATTGCCAAAAGCTGTAAAAGAGTATAGAGAGTTACTGGAGGCAGATTTTTTGGTCATTAATGACGGGCCCGTTCATATTTCTGGTAAACCCACTATTGTATATGGTTGTAGGGGAATCACAACCCTATCTCTTACCACTTATGGTCCAATAAAACCACAGCACAGTGGCCACTATGGCAATTATGCTCCAAATCCAGGGTTTCAATTGGCAGAAGTATTGGCAAGTATGAAAGATGCTTATGGAAAAGTAGTTATTCCAGGATATTATGACGGAATCACTTTAAATGAAAATACTTTAGCTGTTCTAAAAAGTGTACCTGATGATGAGAACACCATAAAAAATAATTTACAAATAAAGGCTTCAGAAAAAGTAGGCAGTTTTTATCAAGAATCATTACAATATCCTTCCTTAAATATTAGAGGGTTGGGTTCTGGCTGGGTAGGCAAAAAGGCCCGAACCATTGTCCCTGAAAGTGCGACAGCAGAACTAGATATTCGTTTGGTACCAGAAACTGATGGTAATAGGTTAAAAGGTTTGGTAAAAAGCCACATAGAAAACCAAGGCTTTTATATAACCGATAGTATCCCTACCAAATCTGAACGTTTGGCACATGACAAAATCATGACAATTGCAGAAGGAAGTGTAACGGATGCTTTTAGAACTGACTTGAATAATCCACATGGCAACTTTTTAGTTGATGTATTAAAAAATACTTTTAATGAAGAGGTTGTACAAATTAGAATCATGGGAGGTACTGTACCTATTTCGCCTTTTATCAATGAATTAAAAATTCCAGCGTTTATTGTTCCTATGGTTAACCCAGATAATAATCAGCACAGTCCCAATGAAAATCTTAAAATTGGTCAGATTGCCTATGGGATTCAAGCTTTTTATGGTATTCTAAGCTCAGAAAAATAAATATATCCAAAACATAATTTTATTTTATACTTTAACACAAACGCAAGAGGTATAAATCACACCTAGAGAATAAAATTCATAAATTTTAGCACATCAAATAAAAAACCATAATCTATTTTCTTGATATTTCTTACATTTAGAAGGAAGAAGAAATTGTAAAGTGCTATGTTGTAACCAATTTCAAATATAAAAACCAAAAGGGCCGTAATTATGAGTAAACCAAAATCAAAACAACCAAATAAATCCAGAAGGTCATTTATAAAAAAAGGAGCTATGGCTTCAAGTATTCTTCTTGTCCCTAGACATGTACTTGGTGGTGTGGGCTATACTGCTCCAAGCGACCGATTACATTTAGCAGCAATTGGTGCTGGGGGCAAAGGTAGAAGTGATATTCTAAATGCATCAGTAAATGGAAGAGAAAGAGTGGTTGCTCTTTGTGATGTTGATTTTTCTGGTTCTGCAAAAGGTTCTATAGAAAATTTTCCAAAGGCAAAATTGTTTGATGATTATAGAAAAATGTTGGATGATGTAAAGTTGGATGCAGTAACTATTTCTACTCCCGATCATGTGCATGGCCCAGCAGCCAAGTATGCCATGGAACGTGGAATTCATGTGTATGTCCAAAAACCAATGACCCATAACATTAGGGAAGCACGCATGCTTACCGAAATGGCCAGAGAAAAGAAAATAGTAACCCAAATGGGAAATCAAGGAGGGTCCAACCCTCTTTTAGATATGGTTCAAAAATGGGTGGATTCTGGAGTATTAGGGAAAATATCTAAAGTAGAAGTATGGACAAATAGACCTGTATGGCCACAAGGAGGTGCTTTTCCTCAACCGGATGAAAGCTCAAAACCTTCAGCATTAAATTGGGATTTGTGGTTGGGTCCTGCAGAATACAAACCTTATACACCCAATTTACATCCATTTAGTTGGAGAGGTTGGTGGGATTATGGTACAGGAGCACTTGGTGATGTTGGTTGCCACTTAATAGATATTCCTTTTAGGACATTGGGTTTAAAATACCCAACTGATGCAGAATGTAGTGTTGGCTCTGTTTTTTCTCAAATGTGGAGACCAGACTATCACCCAGAAGGTTGCCCAGCATCTTCCTTCATTACATTGAATTTTGGCGCTACCGAAAAGAGTAAATCTCCAATTGAAATGACATGGAGCGATGGTGGTATACGTCCTTCACATCCAGATATTATCCCTGCTGACCATGATATAGGAGGCAAAAATAGTGCCAATGGTGTATTGATACATGGAGAAAAAGGAATCATTTCTACTAACATCAATGACAGCTCGCCCATTATGCCCAAACTATACTTAAATGACGGTACCACAGAGTTTGGTCCAGAAGTAGAAAAAAACGATGAGCCAGAATATGGTCACCAACGCAAATGGGTAGATGCCTGTAAAGCAGGATTTAATAGTCCAGAACATCTTGGACTTACATCTTCTTTTGACTATGCTGGCCCCATGACTGAAACTGTTCTAATGGGTAATCTAGCTATTCGTAGTTATATGCTAAGAAAAGAGAACAGTGAAGGAAATATGGATTTCTACGCCCGTAAAAAACTATTGTGGGATGGTGAGAACATGAGAATTACCAATTTGGAAGAAGCCAACCAATTTGTGGGAAGAACCTATAGAGAAGGTTGGGAAATGTAGAAACGTTTCTTTTAAAATCCAATAAATCTTTTACATATTAAAATCCGAGATTAAGTTCCCCCTTAAATCTCGGGTTTTTTATTTAAAAATAAATGTCTCCTTTTACTTTATCTGTTTCGTCATAAGTATGAATCATTTTATTAATTTAAACAAAAAAAGAAATGAAAGACTTTATGATGATTTTTATCGGAGCTGATTATCAAGAATTAGGGTTATCTCCAGAAGAGTTACAAAACCGAATGGGAAAGTGGTTTGGTTGGAACGACAAAATGGCTAATGCTGGTTATTTAAAAGGCGGAAATGCCCTAGTACCAGTAGCAAAATGCGTTTCTGGCCCCAACAGAACGGTAACTGATGGTCCTTTTGTGGAAAGCAAGGAAATCATTGGTGGCTATTATATTGTTAGTGCCAAAGATGCCAATGCCGTAGTAGAAATTGCGGAAGATTATCCAGATTATGATTTGGGCGGTACCGTTGAAATACGTGAAATAATGGTTTTTGACAGATGATTAAAGACCAAGGTATAGACCATCTTTTTCGTCATCAGTACGGAAAGATGGTCTCTATTTTAACTCGTATTTTTGGATTATCTCATATTGAAACTATAGAAGATGCTGTTCAAGATACTTTTTTAAATGCCTCTCTAAAATGGCGTAAGGAAATTCCTGAAAATCCTGAGGCTTGGCTTACCAAAGCAGCAAAAAATAGAGCAATAGATTTATTGCGAAAAATCAAAACCGATCAAAACCGAAATACCCACTTAAACACCGGGCCTTCTTCCATTGCCATAAATCAGTTATTTCTGGAACATGAAATTGAGGACAGTCAGTTACGCATGATATTTACGGCCTGCCACCCTTCACTAAAACCACAAGATCAACTAGCATTTTCCTTAAAAACAATTGCAGGATTTAGTGGAAAAGAAATTGCATCAGCATTATTGTTAAAAGAAGCTACAGTTAAAAAAAGATTGGCAAGAGCCAGAAAGACAATTCAGGAAAAAAAACTGGTTTTCGAATTACCAGAGGACAAAACCATTAAAGACCGATTGCACCGAGTTCATGAGGTTATTTATTTAATTTTTAATGAGGGGTTTCACTCCAACCAAACAGAATTCCTCATCAGAAAAGATTTATGCGGAGAAGCCATTAGATTATGCAAGCTCATTTTAAAAAAAGAAAATTACCGTACAGGTAATGGCTATGCTTTGTTTGCCCTTTTATGTTTTCATGCATCACGCTTAGAAAGTAAAATCTCTAAAGAAGGGAAAATCATTGATTTAAAAAACCAAGACAGAACCTTATGGTTTCCTCCATTGATTCAGTTGGGAAAAGATGCATTGGCAAAAGCTAATGAGTATAGGGAAATATCATCTTTCTACTTGGAGGCCTCTATTGCCCAAGAACATATAAATGCCAAAACCTTTGAAGCCACAAATTGGGAAAAAATATTGAAACTATATAAAAACATTAATGAGCTTCAAGAAACCTCTTTTACTAAATTGAATCTAGCCATTGTACTATTACAGTTACAAAAAAATGAAGAAGCTTTAAAAATATTAAATTCATTCAACTCTGATGATTTGGAACAACGCGCCTATTTATATTACGGCACCAAGGCGGAGTACCATAAAAACAGAAATGAAATTCAAGATGCTTTAACATGTATTGACAAAGCCCTTAACTTGGTATACAATTCCAGTGAAAAAAAATACTTTGAGGAAAAGAAAAAAGGTTTGAAGCCTAAAAATTGATGTAAATTTTAATTAAAAAAACTCCTTATACTGCAATACTCTATAATCCAACGTAGTAAAATTAGGGTTTTTGTCTTTTATATCCTTATATGCCTGCAAACTGCCCACAGCTCTGTTAGCAGCACCAGATGGAGCTGTTAATGAAACTGTTTTAATAATTCTACTGTCATTTCGAACATCATCAAATGCTTGAGAAATCTCTAGAGACCTCCCACTTTCGTTCGAAGTAACAGGAAAGTTCGAAAAAGAAGTAGGTAATTCAAATTGATGAATTCTTGGAACTTCATTGGAAACTACCTCCAATTTTAGGCCATATTCTTTAATGTGTTTTCTAAAAAAATATTCTGGACCATTTTTACTATTACCGCCTGTAAATAGTAAGGTATCTACATTTTCATATTGCTGTAAATACCCAATTAAATTTCTGAGCTTTGTATTCTGCATTCCTAAATCGGACGCATCAATTTTGGAACGCTCAGCACTGGCAACAATATCGCAAACCCCTATTTTTCTTTCCAACAAGAAGGCTTTTCGCTGTTGTGCAGCTTCTTCCGTGGTTTCAAATTTTAGATTCAGGTTAAATATTTTGTCCAAAATGGGCCATAACTGCCCATTTCTGCTACCATAGCAAAAATCCACATCATCTTCTTTCAACTCACCTATAGTAAATCTTGGTGGCGGCAAAGTACCCACAATTAGTTTTGTGGCTTCTTCAAAAACAAAGGGCTCGTATGGATGGGTGTGTAAAAAAGGTTTCAAGTCAATACTTTAAGGTTGAAAGTTACAAATACCTACAACCAATTCCTTTCATCATTCTAAAACTAAAACCAAATCATCAGAATTTACAAGTGTACCGCCTGCAAGCTGAATAGCACTAACAACTCCTTCTTCTGTAGCTGTAACTGTGGTTTCCATTTTCATAGCCTCTATAACAAACAAAGGTTGGTTTTTTATTACTTCTTGTCCTTTCTTTACCAAAACGCTAGATAGCAATCCTTGTAATGGCGCACCAATATGCTTTGGATTGGTAGTATCCACCTTTTTATTCTCAATCTTTTCTACCTTAACAGAAGTGTCTTTCACAACTACGTTACGCCATTGCCCATTCACCTTAAAGAAAATGCTCACATTACCAGCCTCATCTGGTTCCCCAATTAACATTAAGGAAATAAGAACATTTTTACCACGATCTAGCTCAACCATAATTTCCTCACCAATCTCCATTCCGTACAAGAAATTTTTGGTAGGAATGTTCATTACATTGCCATATTTTACATGGTGATTGTAAGCATCAGTAAATACTTTTGGATAGAGTTTATAGGAAAGAAAATCTGTTATGAGTAAGTCCCTACCCATTCCTTTTTTAAACTTTCTTTTAAAAGATTTAAACTCCTTATCAAAATCTATAGGTTCTAAATGTGCATTAGGTCTTTCCTTATAGGGCTTTTCATCTTTCAAGATTATTTTCTGAAGCTTTTTTGGAAACCCACCTACTGGCTGGCCCAAATCTCCCCTAAAGAAGCTTTTTACGGATTCTGGAAAAGAAATAGTATCCCCTTTGTCCATAACATCCTCTACCGTAAGATCATTACTGATCATATACTGAGCCATATCCCCAACTACTTTAGAGCTTGGAGTTACTTTAACAATATCACCAAAAAGTTGGTTTACTTCCCCGTACATTTTAGTAATTGCAGGAAACTTATCTTCTAATCCCAATGCTATGGCCTGGCCTTTTAGGTTTGAATACTGTCCTCCAGGAATTTCATGCTTATAAACCTCACCACTACCCGATTTTAGTCCTGATTCAAATGGATAATAATAATTCCGTACGGTTTCCCAATAATTAGAATATTCGGCCAACTTATCGGTATTCAAATTATTCTCACGCTCATTGTACCTCAGCATCTCTACAACCGAATTAAAGTTCGGCTGAGATGTAAGTCCAGACAATCCTCCCAATGCCACATCAACCACATCCACACCAGCCTCAATGGCTTTTAAATACATAGCAGCTTGTATGGATGATGTATCATGTGTATGCAAATGAACAGGAATATTTATCTCTGATTTTAAAGCTGAAATCAATTCAAAAGCGGCATCTGGTTTTAATAGACCTGCCATATCTTTTACACCCAAAATATGTGCTCCAGCATTTTCTATATCTTTTGCTAATTGCACATAATATTTTAAGTCATATTTAGTCTTAGCAGGGTTTAGAATATCGCCAGTATAGCAAATGGAGCCCTCTGCCAAGCCTTGAGTTCTATTCCTAACATGTTCTATACAAGGAGCAATGGATTTCATCCAATTTAAAGAATCAAATATTCTAAAAATATCAACTCCCGTTTCCCAAGATTGCTCAACAAATTTTTCTATTAAATTATCTGGATAGGCCGTATACCCTACACCATTAGAACCCCTTATTAGCATTTGCAATAACACATTTGGCATTGCTTTTCTTAATAATGCCAAGCGTTCCCATGGATTTTCTCTTAAAAACCTTAAACAAACATCAAAGGTAGCACCACCCCAAACTTCCATACTAAATATTTCTGGATGGTTTTTAGCGTAGCCTTCTGCAACCTTCATCATGTCTTGGGTACGCATACGGGTTGCCAACAAGCTTTGATGCCCATCTCGCATGGTGGTATCCGTAAAATGTATTTTCTTTTCCTTCTTTAACCACTCCGCAAACTTCTCTGGCCCTAATTCCGTTAATAAGTCTTTAGTCCCTTTTGGATAAGCCTCATTTTTCGGATATGAAGGGATTACAGGCTTAGAAAACACCTTAGTAGGGTCTTTCTTTTTTACATCTGGGTTTCCGTTTACAATAGTTTCCCCTAAGAAATCTACCAGTTTATTGGCTCTGTTTCTTGGCTCAACAAACTCAAACAATGAAGGTTCATTCTTTAACCAATTAACGGTAACATTACCATCTCTAAAAGTTTGATTCTTTAAAATATTATCTAAAAAGGCCATATTCGTATCCACACCTCGAATACGGAACTCAGCCAAAGCTCTTCTCATTTTTCTACATGACCCATCTAAAGTTCTGCTCAAGGCAGAAACCTTTACCAGCATAGAATCAAAGAAAGGTGAAATATTTACTCCTTGGTAAATACTACCTGCATCCAAACGAATACCCAAACCTGAGGCACTTCTATAGGTTGTTACCACACCATAATCTGGTTTAAAATCGTTTGCAGGATTTTCAGTGGTTACTCTACACTGTAAGGCGTAACCATTAATTGTTACTGCATCCTGATTAGCAATCTTAATTTGTTGATCAGATAATTTATAGCCTCCTGCAATGAACAACTGAGCTTTAACCAAATCTATATTGGTAATCATTTCTGTAACAGTGTGTTCTACCTGAATTCTTGGGTTTACTTCAATAAAATAAATGCTACCGTCATCATCTACCAAAAATTCTACGGTACCTATGTTGTTATAATTTACTGCCCTACAAATATCTACGGCATACTTATATAAACTGTCTCTTGTTTCTTGAGGAAGACCAATAGAAGGAGCAAATTCAATTACTTTTTGGTAACGTCTTTGTACGGAACAGTCACGCTCATACAAGTGAACAATATTGCCATGCGTATCTGCTACTATTTGAATCTCTATATGTTTTGGGTTTTGAACATATTTCTCCAAAAACACTGTATCATCTCCAAAAGCATTTAAAGATTCTCTTTTTGCTTCTGGAAATGCTTTTTTAAGTTCAACATCTGAAGTAATAACACGCATACCACGACCACCACCACCAGAAGCAGCTTTTAGCATAATAGGATATCCTATTTTTTTAGCTTCAGAAAGTGCCGTTTTTACATCAACTAGGTCTTTATCACTACTCTGAATTATTGGAATATTATTGGCCACGGCAACTTCTTTTGCCATGATTTTATCCCCTAACGCCTTTAAAATAGATACTTTAGGACCAACGAAAATAATCCCGTTATCCTCACATTTCTGGGCAAAATCAGCATTTTCAGACAAGAAGCCATATCCTGGATGTATAGCATCAACATCATTGTCCAATGCTACCTTTATAATAGCGTTTATATTAAGATATGGTTTTAAAGGCTCATTATCTTCCCCTATTTGGTAGCACTCATCGGCTTTATAACGGTGAAGCGAATAGCGGTCTTCATAAGTATAAATACCAACAGTTTTTATATTTACCTCAACACACGCCCTAAAAATACGTATGGCTATTTCTCCCCTATTTGCTACTAAAACCTTTTTAATTCTCATCTCTTTTCCAAATTATAATTTACCTTAAAATTTAGGCATAACAAGCCCACAAACTTACTGCTTTTAGGCATTTTTAGCAATATAGGAAATAAATATATAAGAAGAATTTTGTTACAATTTTATAGTGTTAAAGGGTAATCAACACTATTAAGAATAATTGAAACTTATACGGGGCAAATTTAGAAATCGATAACAAAGTTTAAAATAACATTACCTTCTACATCTACATCCAATTCATAGGTGTACAAACCAATAGCCAAAGGGGTTTCTCCAACAAAATCAATTGGTTGCAGCGTATATGTTTCTGCACCCGACTTTATTTGAATATAAGCATATCTATAAGCTGTTTCATATTCCAAATACTCTGAGAATTTATCCGGGGCAATATTTTCATGAATCATCTCTTCTCCTCCTACCTGTACTTCATCAAAAATAATGGAACTAACATTTTGTATCCTGATGCTCACAGTTTGCACATCATCATTATTATCCGAACAAGAAATATTAGTAATTACAACAACTAATGACAAGAACAAGACAATCTTTTTCATTTGATACATTTTTTAAGAAGATGTTATAAACCAATAACGGTTGCTTTTGGTAATTATTCTATCTCACAAAAACTGGTTGATCCTCCCTAAGAGTATGTTCCTTGCTATACATATATTCGTCCCTATTAAAACCTTTTATATCTTCCAAGGTTTGGGCATTGGTATCCAAAATATAACGCACCATGGAACCTCTGGCCTTTTTAGCAAAAAAACTGATTACTTTTAATTTATCGTTTTTCCAATCTTTAAATATAGGGGTGATTACTGGTACTTTAAGAGCTTTGGGGTCAATAGCTCCAAAATATTCATTGCTCGCCAAATTAATGAAAAGCTCATTATCATTCAGCTCAGAATTAAGCTGCTCTGTAAGTTCTTTTTTCCAAAATTCATGTAGGTTCTTTTTTCTCCCGATTTTTAATTGAGTTCCCATTTCCAATCGGTAAGGTTGTATTAAATCCAACGGTTTTAGAATTCCATAAAGACCAGATAAAATTCTAAGTTGATTCTGTAAAGCATCTAATTTAGTTTCAGGAATAGTATAAGCGTCCAGTCCTTGGTAAACATCTCCATTAAAAGAATATACTGCCGGGCGTGCATTTTTGGTGGTAAAAGGGAGAGAGAAATTTTGATTTCTTTCCCAATTGAGCTGAGCCAAATTATCCGAAATATTCATTAATTGAGACAATGCTTTGGGCTTCTTTTTTGCCAAAACTTTGTTCAATTTTTCAGCCTGCTCCATAAACTGAGGTTGACTATATCTGGAAGTTGGTAAAGTGCTTTCAAAATCCAATGATTTTGCTGGGGAAATAACAATTTTCATTTTAGCTTTTTTTTCTGATATAAAAATAGTTGCTTTTTTTTAAATAGTTCCCCATCAATCAGAAGTGTTTTCAATAAGACTATTGACAAACTTTATCATGAAGATTGATGCTTGGTGTACCCCTTCCATTTTTCTATACACTGTAACATGTCATCTGGGATATTAGTACTAAAACGCATCATTTCATTAGAAACAGGGTGAACAAAACCTAAAGTCTTGGCATGCAAAGCCTGTCTTGGGAGCACCTTAAAAGCATTGTCTACAAACTGTTTATACTTGGTAAAAGTGGTGCCTTTTAAAATTTTATCTCCCCCATAACGCTCATCATTGAACAAAGTATGTCCAATATACTTCATGTGTACTCTTATTTGGTGTGTTCTTCCTGTTTCCAATTTACATGAAACTAGTGTTACATACCCTAATCTTTCTAAAACTTTATAATGAGTTATCGCCTCTTTTCCTTGGTCACCTTCAGGAAATACAGTCATTTGCAATCTATTTTTGGGGTGTCTGGCTAAATTTCCCTCAATGGTACCGCTATCATTTTCTATATTCCCCCAAGCCAGTGCCACATATTCTCTTTCAGTGGTTTTATCAAAAAACTGCTTAGAAAGATGTGTCATGGCCTGCTCTGTTTTTGCAACTACCAAAAGACCAGATGTATCCTTATCTATTCTATGTACCAACCCTGGGCGTTCATTGCTATTAGCGGGTAAATTCTCTATATGATAAACCAAAGCATTTATTAAAGTACCAGAATAATTTCCATGTCCTGGATGTACCACCATGCCGGCAGGTTTGTTCACAACCAAAAGTGCATCGTCCTCATATACTATGTCCAAGGGAATATTCTCGGGAACCAAAAGGAACTCATAGGGAGGATGCTCAAACATCACCTTTACCTCATCATAAGCCTTAACCTTATAGTTTTGCTTTACAATGACATCGTTCACCCATATATGGCCATTTTTTGCTGCTTGTTGAATCTTGTTGCGAGTAGCATTTTCAATAAAATTCATTAAAAATTTATCTACACGGAGTGGCTCTTGTCCCTTTGAAGCAGTAAACTTATAATGCTCAAAAAGCTCATCATCATTGGGTTCTAAATTCTCTTGCGAATTCATATTTATTGAGAATCGGCTTGAACTCTAGCTTTTTCTGGTATTTTTCCATTGCCACATATAAGTTCAACTTTGGAGGTTTTTGGGAGTTTCTCGCCTGGCGATATGTATTTGCCCTTAAATTTAATATTATAAACCATGTCCTTGCCCAATTCATCTATATAAGTAATCCTCTCAACATCTAATCCCACTGCTTTGAGCATAGAAGATGCATTCCGTTGTGTAACTTGTATAATCTTAGGAACCGTCACCTTTTTATAACCAGAAGGGTTTACCGTAACATAGATTTTTCTGTTTTCCTTAACCTTGTTGCCAGCAGGTGGGGTTTGTTCTATAATGGAAAATCTGGGATAATTTGGGTCATAATTGGCAGAGTCTACAACCTCATACCTAAGGCTAGCATCCTCTATTACCTTTCGCATATCCATTACAGAAAGTTTAGAAAGGTCTGGTACTTCAACAAACTCCCCGTGATTAGTAGAATTCTTTAACCAATTTAATGCCAAGAACACCAAAATTATTAATGCCAAAAGAGCTAAACCCAGTTGTATCAAAAATGTTCTACTTTTTAAAAAGTTGAAAAAATTCTTCATTCTCTATGTATTTATGGGCAAATATAGCAAACCCAATGCTTTTTTCTTTATTATAAATACGTGATATTTGTTCATTCAGATTTATCATTTCTTGTATATATGAAAAAAAATATAGCCATTATTATGGGAGGGTACTCCAGCGAATTTAAAATATCGTTAAAAAGTGGCAATGTGGTGCATCAATATTTGGACAAAGAGAAGTTCAGCACTTATCGAATTCATATTTTTAAAGAAAAATGGGTCTATGTAGACGAAAGCAATGCCGAACACCCAGTAAATCGCAATGATTTTTCTATTTATTTAAATGAAAAAAAACTAAGATTTGATTGTGTATTTAATGCCATACATGGCACACCTGGCGAAGACGGACTTATGCAGGCTTATTTTGAGTTATTGGATATTCCCCAAACTTCCTGCGATTATTATCAATCAGCTTTGACTTTTAACAAGAGAGACCTTTTGAGTACCTTAAAACCATACGGGATTAAATCCGCAAAATCTTATTATCTAAACCTTGGAGATATAATAGATCCAGATACTATTATTGAAAAAGTTGGATTGCCATGTTTTGTAAAGGCCAATAAAGCAGGCAGTAGTTTTGGTATTTCTAAAGTCTATAAGAAAACAGAATTAAATGATGCAATTGAGATGGCTTTTAAAGAAGATGATGAGATTATTATTGAATCTTTTTTGGATGGTAAAGAGGTGTCAGTTGGAGTTATTACCTATAAAGGAAAAACCAAAGTATTGCCAATAACGGAAATTGTATCGGAGAATGATTTTTTTGATTATGAAGCCAAATATGAAGGAAAGTCACATGAAATTACTCCTGCAAGAATTTCCAAAGAACAAGAAAAAAATGTAACAGAGATTGCAAAAAAAGCTTACGATGTCCTAAAAATGAAAGGATACTCCAGAAGTGAATTTATCTTTATTGGTAATGAACCTTTTATGCTAGAAATGAACACAACCCCAGGTTTAACCACCGAAAGTATTTTACCTCAACAAGCAAAAGAAGCAGGAATTAGCCTATCAGAATTATTTGGCTCTGCCATAGAAGAGGCATTAGCCTCAAATTAAGTACCTTTATAAAAGCTAACAATCAAGTAATGAAACGCGCCATATTCCCAGGTTCTTTTGACCCACTTACTTTAGGACACTATGATATTATCAAGAGAGGCATAACTCTTTTTGATGAACTCATCATTGCAGTAGGTAGAAATGCGGACAAGAAATATATGTTTACTCTAGAAGAGCGTCAAAAATTTATTTCTGATGCTTTTAAAAACGAACCAAAAATAAAGGTAGAAGCCTACGAGGGTCTTACCGTTGATTTTTGCAAAAAAGTTAATGCCAATTTTATACTACGTGGGTTACGAAACCCAGCAGATTTTGAGTTTGAAAAAGCAATAGCTCATACCAATAGAAAACTCTCTGAAATTGAAACAGTTTTTTTACTTACTTCTTCAGGAAAATCATATATAAGCTCCTCCATAGTTAGGGATGTTATAAGGAATGGAGGAGATTATACAGGGTTAGTTCCAGAAACCGTTATAGTTAAATAAGTTAGGCAACATACAATCCGCAAGTAAGTTTTCACCTACATTTTATTGATTTTCACAACAAATATAAATCACTTGCCATATATTCTTATAAATTAGTAAGAAAATTCTTCAATTTCATTTTATTATGAAGTATATAGGTAAAAATATTCAGTGTTAATAAAATCAATTTCACTGAACATTTATGCTGTAAATTAAAACTTGTAAGATGCTTTAATTTGAAGGAAACATAGGTAATATGCTGGAGAAAACACATGTAGTTACTAACAATTATTTAATTAAGCAACTGCCCATGGCAACTGCTTTTGTAAATACAAATTTTAAGGTTGTACATGCATCCGATAAATGGGTAAACTTCTTTAATTTCTCTGGTGCTAAGGTAATTGGTAAAAGCCTGCATCAATTATTTGATTCTGTTAATGAGGAATGGCAACAAGTCCTAGACAACTGTTTAAATGGAATTCCTGGGAATACAAAAGCGAAACAATTTTATGATAAAGACAATAATGAAAAATGGTTTGAGTGGATAAATATTCCTTGGTATGACAATCAAGAGAACATCGTTGGGGTCATTATCCAAATTGAAGATGTAACCAAAAAAATACAGAATGATTATAGGCTTCAAAAATTAGAGATTTTACTTAACGAAAAATCAGAAATTGCAAAAATTGGCAGTTGGGAATATGATGCTATAAATAACAAACTTTCATGGTGCGATATGACCAAAGCACTTCATGAAGTCCCAACGGATTATATTCCAGATATGGATTCTAGTATAGAATTTTACAAACATGGATATAGTAGAAATGCTATTTCCATGGCAGTATATAAGGCCACCAACAATGGTATTCCATGGAGTGAAAAACTTAAAATAGTAACCGCGAAGGGAAATGAAATATGGGTAATTGCAGCTGGAAAACCAACATATAAAGAGGGCGAATTTACAGGTCTAATTGGAACTTTCCAAAACATTGATGAACAGGTACAGTCCGAAATTAAATCCAAGGAAAATGAACATCTGCTAAAGACATTAGTAGATAACATCCCTATCAACATATATTTTAAGGATCTTGAATCCAGAAAGGTACTGGTAAACAGATCAGAATGCGAATATTTAGGAGTTAGTGAAGAAGAACTTATAGGCAAGGATGATTTTCATTTTTATGATAAAGAAATTGCTCAACTTTCTAGAGATGAGGACTTGTTTGTTATGAACAATCTAGAACCCATTTTAGGTAGAGAAACAACCAATGTTAAAAAAAATGGTGAAAGCACTACATTTTTAACATCTAAAATTCCTCTCAAGGGTGAAGATGGCAAGGCATATGGTATGGTTGGAATCAGTATGGATATTACTGTTATGAAACAAAAGGAGGCAGAACTAAGAAACCTTATTAATGTTACCTCTTTACAGAATAAAAAGCTCATTAATTTTGCCCATATCGTATCTCATAATCTAAGATCGCACTCGGCTAATTTTTCAATGTTGTTAGATTTCTTTATAAATGAGGAAAATGAAAATGAAAAAGAAAATATACTTGGGATGCTTGTGGATGCTTCAAACAATCTACTCGAAACTCTGGATAATTTAAATGAGGTTGTTGCCATAAGCACTAACATTAATATAGAAAAAAAGCCAATTAACTTAAGTAAAAAAATAAACTCGGTACAAAAAAACCTTACAGCTTTTTTGCAAAGCAATGATGCACAAATCATTAATAAAGTTTCTAAAAATATCAACGTAAAAGTAATCCCAGCTTATATTGAAAGTATTTTAATGAATTTTATTACCAATGCAGTAAAATATAAAAACCCCAATAGACAACCAATAGTAACTCTTAAGGCTAAAAAGCTTAAAGAATATACACAACTGAGTATTACAGACAATGGTCTTGGAATAGACTTAAAAAAATACGGGGATAAGCTTTTTGGAATGTACAAGACTTTTCATGACAATTCAGATGCAAAAGGAATTGGACTGTATATTACAAAAAATCAAATAGAAGCCATGAATGGATATGTAACTGCCCAAAGCGAAGTGGGCAAAGGAACCACATTTAATATATATTTTAATGAAAACAATTAACTCTATATGTATTATAGATGATGATCCAATAACTGTATTTGGGATTAAAAAAATCCTAAGTAAGATAGTTAGCTGGAAAGAGCTAAGCTCCTACGCAAATGGAAAATCAGCGATAGAGGGTATAAAGGCTATGTTAGAAGAGAGTCAAAAATGTCCAGATGTAATCTTTTTAGACATTAATATGCCAATTATGGATGGATGGCAATTTTTAGCAGAATTTATTGCTCTACCTATGACAAAAAGAGTACAAATAAATGTTGTAACTTCTTCCATAGATCCTGCAGATAAGAATAAGGCAGTAGAATATACTGCCAAGACTCATCATATCATCACTTTTAGAAATAAACCTCTTAGACTTCAAGAAATTAAGGAGGTTACCAAAGCCGCTTAATTTTAAACAGAATTTTGTTTAAGTTTGTTCATATTACCTAATACAATTTAGGTATATTAAATTGAGCAAATGAAGCGGGTAACATTTTTCTTTCTTGTAATTGTCTTTTTGTCTTGCGAAGAAAAACAGGCAGATAAGGTATTGGATTTTCAGACCCATTTTGAAATTTCTAAAGGAGAAGAAACAGCAACATATCCAGAAGTAATAGATTTCTATATAAAGCTTGCAAAAGAGTTTCCAGAAATAAATATACAGACCATTGGTGAAACGGATAGCGGTTTTCCTTTACATATTGTCACATTTAATCCTGATGGAGACTTTAACTTTCAAAAAATTGGGGAAAATAAAACTCTAATTTTAATCAACAACGGTATTCATCCTGGTGAAAGCGATGGTGTAGACGCTACTATGCTGTTGTATAGAGATTTGGCCATTGAAAAGGTAAAAGCTCCAAAAAACACGGTTTTAGCTACCATTCCCATATATAATATTGGTGGGGCACTAAATAGAAATTCCACCACAAGGGTCAATCAAAATGGTCCCAAGGATTACGGCTTTCGTGGCAATGCCCAAAATTATGACCTAAATAGGGATTTTATTAAAACCGATACTAAAAATGCTAGAACGTTTGCCACTATTTTTCACCTGATTAAACCTGATATTTTTATTGATAATCATGTAAGCAATGGTGCGGATTACCAATATGTATTAACACATCTTTTTACCCAACATAATAAATTAGGTGGAAAACTTGGAGATTATTTACATAATGAAATGATGCCTGCTTTAGAGAATTCTTTGGCAAAAGACAATTGGGACATTACACCTTATGTAAATGTATTTAATAAAGTTCCAGAAAATGGATTTTCCCAATTTATGGATTACCCAAGATATTCTACTGGTTATACAACCTTGTGGAACACGTTGGGAATGATGGTGGAAACTCATATGCTAAAGTCATACAAACAAAGAGTAGAAGGCACGTATGAATTGATGAGCAAAATGATTGCCATCGCTGAAAAAGATACTAAGAAAATAAAAAAACTCAGAGAAGAAACCATCACTGCGCAAGCGGAACAAAAGTTCTATTATCATAATTGGCAGGTAGATACTACAAAAACTTCAACAATACAATTTAAAGGTTATGAAGCCGATTTAATTCCTAGTGAAATAACCGGGTATACGAGACTTAAATATGACAAGAATAGGCCTTTTACCAAGCCTGTGGCATATAGTAATTACTTTGTACCACAGGATACCATAAGAATTCCTGAAGCATATATAATTAAAAAGGGATGGTCTAGAGTGATTAATCTTTTGGAACTAAACCACATTGCCTATGAAACATTGGGCAAGGATAGCTTGCTTACGGTTGAATCCTATAAAATCAAAGATTATAAAACCAGAAATAATGCGTATGAGGGTCATTATCCCCATTATGCCACCAAAGTCTCAAGAACGACAAAAAAAATACAATTTTCAGAAGGAGATTATTACATCCCCACAAATCAGTTAGGGTTAAGGTATATTATGGAAACATTAGAACCAGAAGCCATGGATTCTTTCTTTAATTGGAATTTCTTTGATACCATACTTCAGCAAAAAGAAGGGTTTTCTCCTTATGTTTTTGAAGAACTGGCACTGGACGTTCTTAATAAGAACGAAAGTTTAAAAGCGGAATTTGAATTGAAAAAAGAGAATGAAACAGAGTTTTCAGAAAATTGGTATGCTCAACTAGATTGGATTTTTCAACACTCAGAATATTACGAACCAGCTCATTTACAATACCCTATATACAGAATTCCAAAATAATTACTCTCTAAATAGGATTTTAATATTGGTGTAAGAATTCTCTAAAGCCTTTTTTATTTTATTGGGTCCTTTCCATTTTACCTTTTCTATACCTTCGCTTTTTTGCCCTACCAATTCACCTTTATAAGATGTTTTCATGGCATACCAATGAACTTCTTTCAATTTATAAATTCCATTTCTTTTAAAAACATGGTAGGTAGTTTTTAGATAATTTTCAATCTTTAAACCTTTTACACCTGTTTCTTCCTCTACTTCTCTGATAGCACATTCCTCAATAGTTTCTCCCTTATCCAATTTACCTTTTGGTAAATCCCATTTGTTGTTTCTATAAATAAAAAGAACTTTTCCCTCTTTATTGGTGACCACACCACCTGCTGCAACTACCAAAGGTATTTTTTTAGTGAATTTTTTTAAGATTTCCTCATGGTTGGGATGATATATATAAGCCTCAGGAAGTTTCTTCTTCACCAGCATATCAATTGCATTGTTGATAGCTTCTCCGTTCAATAAAAAATATTTTCCGTCTGCGGTATCAGACAACTTATTTGTTAAAATCAGGGGGGATTCATTAACAAAAACTTTATACATTTGCGGTATGGTTTTGGACAAAGACACCGCTAAAAAGACAGCAGAGCTTCTTTTACAAATTAATGCAATAAAGTTGAATCCTGAAAATCCTTTTTCATGGGCTTCTGGATGGAAATCTCCAATCTATTGTGATAACAGAATTTTACTCTCCTACCCCTCTATAAGAAACTTTATAAGAGAAGAAATGGGGAAACAAGTAGAATCCCTATATGGAAAACCAGATGTTATAGCCGGCGTGGCGACAGGTGCAATAGGTATTGGCATGTTAGTTGCAGAATATTTGGGGTTACCCTTTATTTATGTTAGACCAGAACCAAAATCCCATGGAAGACAAAACCAGATAGAAGGCTATTTGGAAACCAACCAAACAGTAGTGGTTATAGAAGATTTAATAAGTACTGGTAAAAGTAGTCTAAATGCTGTGGATGCCCTCAAAGAAGCTGGAGCTAATATAAAAGGAATGGTAGCAATCTTTACCTATGGTTTTGATATTGCCGATAAAAATTTTGAAGGTAAAAAGGTGAATTTGCACACGTTGAGCGATTATGAACATCTAGTACAATTGGCATCTGAAACCAGTTATATAAAAGAAGAACAATTAAATACCCTAATGGAATGGAGAAAAAATCCATCCCAATGGCAACAATAGAATTATGCATATAGAATCTCCCAAGAAAATAGTCAACAAGAGTAGCAAAGAAATTTTTGAGTTTCTTATTGAGGTAAAAAACTTTGAGCAACTTATGCCAGACAATATTGCCAAATTTGAAGTACTTGGTGAAGACAAATTTCTATTTGCTCTAAAGGGAATGCCAGAAATAGTTCTTAAACGCAAAGAGACCTTGCCCAATGAAAGAATAGTTTTAGGTGCAGCAAGTGACAAATTACCTTTTACATTAACGGCAGATATTATTTCACTGGAAGAGAATAGTAGTGAAGTAATTTTAAATTTTGAAGGTGAGTTCAATGCCATGATGGCCATGATGATAAAAACTCCTATTACCAACTTTATAGGAACCTTATCAGACAATTTAACGAACATTTAAACTAGTACAAAAGCTTAATTTCTTTTAAATCAAATTCTTGCAAAATATTATCCTCTAAGGTTACTTCCAACTTTCCATCAGAAGATATCCCTCTAATAAACCCCATAAAAAGTTCGTTTTTTTGATTTTTAAACGTGGATGGTTTATCTTTTCTAAAGAGAACCGTCTCATATTCATTTCTCAACTGTTCAATGGATTTTCCTTTAGAAATTAAAAATCTGCTTTTTAACCTTTCCAAGATAAGTGTTAATACTTCATCCAAATTAAAAGTCTGACCCAAAATTAGTTTTAAAGAAGATACATTTGGAAGCTTGGAAAACTTAATTTGATTCACATTTAAGCCAATTCCAATGATTGAAGATTGAATGTTTTTGCCAGAAAGCATATTTTCAATTAAAATTCCGCATATTTTGTCGTTACCTGACAGAATGTCGTTAGGCCATTTTACTTTTAAATCTGGCACATTAAGCCCTTTTAAAGCATCGTAAATCGCTAGAGGAATCACAATATTCAATGCAAATTGTTCTGCCGCTGGAAGTTCAATTCCTTTGATTAATACACTGAATGTTAGATTTTTACCATCCTCAGATAACCAAGTGGTACCCATTTGCCCTCTTCCGCTCAGTTGCTTTTTTGCAACCACCACGGTAAAATCATCCAATATATCATCATATATTAAGTTCTTTAAATAAGAACTTGTGGAATCAGTGGCACCAAGTTTGATTATTTGCATATAGTTTTGTTGAAGATACGTACAATCTTATGTTAAATTCAATAGCTAAGAAAACAAAAAAATAATAACTTTGTAGAAATCTAAATCTTTTGAATGCAGAAAACAAAAGCTAGCGCAGATGAATTAATTGCTTTAATCTTACACGGAATAGAAGAAGTTAAAGGAAATGATATAAATTTATTGGACCTTAGGGAAATTGAGAATACCGTTTGTGACTACTTTATAATTTGCAATGGAACATCCAATACGCATGTAAATGCAATCGTAAACTCCATACAAAAAACAGTTAGTAAATCCATACAAGACAAACCATGGCATGTAGAAGGTTCAGAAAATGCCGAGTGGGTTTTAATGGATTATGTTAATATAGTAGTACATGTGTTTCAAAAGCATATTCGCGAATTCTACGACATAGAGGCACTTTGGGGAGATGCCAAAGTAACCTTAATAGAAAGCAGCGTTAATCAGTAAAAAATAAGAATGGCTAAAGATAAAAATACAAGTCCTAAGAAACCAAAATTCAGCTCATGGTGGATTTATGGTTTAATTGCAATATTATTATTGGGCTTCCAATTTTTTGGCAGCAATAGTTTTGCCAATACCAAAAAAACAACAACTTCCGAGTTGCAGGAATATCTTAGAAATGGAGATATTTCTAAAATCTTGATAATAACAAACACAAGACAAGCTAAAGTTTTCCTAACAGATGAAGCTTTACAAAAAGATGTGCATAAAGATGTTGCAGAAAAACCTTTGATTCCATCAACTGGTTTGGTACCGCAATATGTTTTAGATTATGGGGATTTACAGAATTTTGAGAACGATATTAAAAAATTAAAGCAGGAAAACAATCTAGAAACCATTGTTGATTATGACACGGAATCTAATTTGTTAATGGAAATGCTACTGGGCATCCTTCCCTTTATTCTAATTATAGGAATTTGGATTTATCTAATGCGTAGAATGTCTGGCGGTGGCGGCGGTGGCGCTGGTGGTCAAATTTTTAATATTGGAAAATCCAAAGCCAAACTTTTTGATGAAAAAACAGACACCAGAACTTCTTTTAAAGATGTTGCAGGTCTGGAAGGTGCAAAAGAAGAGGTAGAAGAAATTGTAGAATTTCTTAGAAACCCTGACAAATACACCTCTTTGGGAGGTAAAATTCCAAAAGGAGCGTTACTAGTAGGACCTCCTGGTACAGGTAAAACATTATTGGCAAAAGCAGTTGCTGGTGAAGCTAAAGTACCTTTCTTCTCTTTATCCGGTTCAGATTTTGTTGAAATGTTTGTGGGTGTTGGTGCATCTAGAGTACGTGACTTATTTAAGCAGGCCAAAGACAAATCACCGGCAATTATATTTATTGATGAAATTGATGCCATTGGTCGTGCAAGAGGGAAAAATAATTTTACAGGTTCTAATGATGAAAGGGAAAATACCCTAAACCAGTTACTAACGGAAATGGATGGTTTTGGTACCAATACCAATGTTATTGTTTTGGCGGCAACTAACAGAGCGGATGTTTTGGACAAGGCCTTAATGAGAGCTGGTAGGTTTGACCGTCAGATTTACGTGGATTTACCAGATTTAAATGAACGTAAGGAAATATTTGAGGTTCACCTAAGACCAATAAAAACTGCCGAAACACTAGACTTGGATTTCCTTGCTAGACAAACTCCTGGCTTCTCCGGAGCAGACATCGCCAACGTTTGTAATGAGGCCGCATTAATTGCCGCTCGTAAAGAAAAGAAAGCGGTAACAAAACAAGACTTCTTGGATGCTGTTGATAGAATTGTTGGTGGTCTAGAAAAGAAAAATAAAATTATCACTCCAAGGGAGAAAAAAACCATTGCTTATCATGAAGCTGGCCATGCCACCGTTAGTTGGATGCTGGAACATGCAGCACCGCTGGTAAAGGTAACAATAGTGCCAAGAGGGCAGTCGTTAGGTGCAGCATGGTATTTGCCAGAAGAGCGCCAAATTGTACGTCCAGAACAAATGTTAGATGAAATGTGTGCCACTATGGGCGGTAGGGCTGCAGAAAAAGTTATGTTTAATCAAATATCCACTGGCGCTTTGAGCGATTTGGAAAAAGTGACTAAACAAGCTAGAGCTATGGTCACTGTTTATGGCCTTAACGACCAAATAGGAAACGTTACCTATTATGATTCATCTGGTCAAAATGATTATGGTTTTTCCAAGCCTTATAGTGAAGAAACTGCACAAAAAATTGATGAGGAAATTTCCAAAATGATAGAGGAGCAGTATACAAGGGCTATTGCTCTTTTACAAAAGAACAAGGATAAACTTACAGAACTTGCAGATCGTTTATTGGAAAAAGAAGTTATCTTTAAGGACGATTTGGAAAAAATCTTTGGAAAAAGACCATTTGATACTAATTCTGAAGAAGAGATTGCTGAAAAAAAATCAGCAAAAGAAGAGGAAAAAAGTGAATAAGAGCTTGTTGTTAACACAACAGGGTTATTTTGAAGTTTTGTACTATTAATGGGGTTATTTGATAAGTTATTTGGAGGAGGGAAAAAAGTTCCAAAAGAGACAGTGGAAACAAGAGGCGCCCACATGCCTAACCTTAACATCCCAGTAGATGAAAAATTTACTATCTATTTTAAAAAGAATGGAGGGAAGTTCCTTTATTGTGAGTCTTTTTCCGAAATTTCAGAAGCACTTAAAAACATCTTGATAGAGAACCAATGGGAAAATCATCCTTTCTTTTGTATGAATCCCAGATTGGAGGAAAAATTTTCAAAAGAGAATATCTCTTTTACCAACAAAGCACATAAAAGTGAAATATTCTTTACCACTTGTGAGCATTTGGTTGCACAAAATGGCTCCATATTGGTATGTTCCAATCAGTTAAAGGATAAAAAATTACACGAACTTCCATCTAACCTTATTGTTTTTGCCACCACCAGTCAATTAGTAGATTCAATTGGTGAAGGTTTAAAAATTATAAAAAAGAAGTACAAAAACCAGATTCCAGCCAATATCACAACCATAAAGCATTTTCAGTTAACACAGGAAAATAAAGATGACTTTCTTTCCTATGGTAGTACTTCCAAAAATTTATATCTTTTATTGATGGAAGACCTTTAATATGAAAGAAATTCTTAGGCGATTAATTACAGGAGCAGTATACGTTTTTTTACTATTGTCTGCTGTATTTTTAAACTCAGACGCTTTTGATTTTTTGTTCATGACCTTTGGACTTGCTTGTCTATATGAATATAAAAGATTGGTACATCTTAAAGGGTATCATATTTTTATTGCATATTTAGCCCTCTGGTGGGCCTATATCTATCTTATTAATGACCATATCCCTATTTACATTCTACTTTTAATAACCATTACTGTAAACTTTTTTCTTTTAGTTTATTTATTCTCTAAAAAAGAAAAACATTTTAGCACATTGCAGAAATTTGTTGTTGGCCTTTTCTATATTGGGGGCGGGTGTATTTTTCTTACCATGATTCCGTACAAGAATGATGGCTTTGCTCATCTTTTAATAATGGGTATTTTTATTTTGATTTGGGTAAATGATTCCTTTGCATATTTGGTTGGAAAAAGTATAGGGCGAAGAAAATTGTATACAGCAGTTTCACCAAAAAAAACCATCGAAGGTACCTTTGGAGGATTAATTTTTGCGATTTTTGCCGCGTATTTAATTTCTATATATGATACCAACCTCACATTGCTACAATGGATTGTTTTAGCTATTGTAATAGTGGTCATGGGCAGTTTGGGAGATTTGGTGGAATCAAAATTTAAACGCATTGCGGGAGTTAAAGATAGTGGTGCTATTTTACCAGGTCATGGAGGAATGCTAGATCGTTTGGATAGCTTGGTCTTTGCAGCTCCCTTTGCATATTTAACAATAAATATTTTTACAAATGTTTCATAGAGAGGGGCAAAAAATTATTCTTACTACTTTTTTTATTACTAGTGCCATTGTAATACTATCTCAATATTTTATAGACCAACCTTGGTTAAAATGGGGACTACAAATAGGTGCATTAATATTATTGGTGTTGATTTTACAATTTTTTAGAAATCCTAAAAGAGTTGTGAACCCAAGCTTTGATGAAATTTTAGCTCCCGTAGACGGAAAAGTAGTAGTTATTGAAGAAGTTGAGGAAACTGAATATTTTAAAGATAAACGCCTTCAGGTTTCCGTATTTATGTCTCCATTAAATGTGCATGTTACTCGTTATGCAGCATCAGGAAGTATAAAATATTCCAAATATCATCCAGGGAAATATTTAGTTGCATGGCATCCAAAATCAAGTACAGAAAATGAGCGTACTACTGTAGTTATTAATACCCCAAAATTTGGAGATATTCTTTATAGACAGATTGCTGGGGCTTTGGCAAAACGAATTGTTAATTATGCTGAAGTAGGAAATAGTGTGCAACAAGGAACCGATGCTGGGTTCATTAAATTTGGTTCTCGTGTAGATTTGTTATTACCTTTAGATTGCAAGGTAGCCGTAAAATTGAACCAGAAAGTGAAAGGTGCCAAAACTTGTATCGCAACATTGGCAAGTAAGAATGAAAAATGAGAAATTACATAAGAAATTTGAAAAGGCTGTTGAATTTGTAAACTCCTATGAAGAACCCTTCCCTGCCGACCTTCTTTTAAAACTTTATGCCTATTATAAAATTGCCAACAAAAACTTTGGAACTCCTGGCAGCAAAACTCCCTTGATAAATGCTTTTAAGGCCAATGCACTGATACAAGCAAGAAATCTTAGCCGAGAAGATGCAATGAAAAATTATGTGAAGTTGGTGGACAAAGAAATTAGAAATAAAGAGTAAGAATCCATGTTACTTGTAAAGGTTCTTTACATCAGCCTTACTAAGTTCCAACATAAAATTTCCAATTTTCTCAGTAACTGCCTTAAAATATTTCTTCCCTTTTTCAGCCGTTGAAAACTCCGGGTTGCCCACACCAGTATCTTCACTAATTTGGGACCATTTTCGTTCTGCCCAAACCCAACCTTCGGAAAGATCCTTTATTTTATATTTTTTACTCGCTCCTTTTCCCCATAAATTTCTTGGTAGCACCAAATCTGGTTTTAGGTATAAAATAAGGCTTGTTTCCATTTCATCTGCATGGTCTCCTTCCTCCTCAAAGAATTCTGATTTTGGTAAAGACTGAAACCAGTTTGAAAAGCATATAAACATTTCTGGAAACTTTAATCCCAATTCCCTAACCAATGGTTTAAAATTATTGCCGCCGTGGCTATTAAAAATCATTAGTTTTTTAATCCCTTGCCTATTAAGAGTCGTAACTACATCAGACAAAATGGCAAATTGTGTGGTAGGGTTTAGATTAATATCCAAATAGATATCTGACTGACCCGTATTTACACCAAACGGAATTGTGGGGAGTACTATTACTTTTGCGCCTTTTTCCCATGCAATTCTTGCCGATTCGGCTGCAAGGGCGTCAGCTTCTATAACATCAGTAGCATATGGTAAGTGATAATTGTGCGCCTCTGTTGCTCCCCAAGGAAGTACTGCCAAATCAAACTTTTCATTCTTTAAATGCTTCCAATTGGTTTCTGCTAAAATATATGGTCTAATACTCATTCAAAATTAGATTGCTACTGTTATTTTTTTCTCCCCATATGTAAAATATAATCCGCCTAAAATTGTAATAAGAAAATAAATTCCAACGAGTAAACTACCCCAAGAAATATATGCGTCTATCCCAAACCAATCTCCCGTATATAGTATTAAGGCAATTCCAGACAGTCCTCTTAAAACTTCTATCCAAACCGCATAACCAATTCTATCCATTAGCGTGGTATAACCATAAATCCCAATAAACAGATAAGCTCCAAAAAGTAAAAGTCCGCTAAAACCAATTTCACTATAATTATAAAACATAAACATAATAAGAAATAGACTAGATAGCATCTGAAAAATTGCATATCCTTTTAAGGCATTTGAAGACGGAGTTTTATATCTATCAAAATGATATACATCCTCAATGATAGATATTGGGTATTTCTCTTTAACGTCCTCTGGTCTCCAACCTGTAGGCATAAACCAAATTCTTACTTTGTCCCAATAATTATTGGTACGCCATGCATCTTTTGTCAATCTCCATATATGCTGAAAATTAATTATAATGGGGTTCCATGTATTGGCTGGTTTTAAAACTCCATACTGTGGTGGAGCCTCTTCCAATTCTTCTTGAAAAGTGCCAAACCACCGATCCCAAATACAAAATATAGCAGCAAGATTTTTATCAATATATTCTGGATTTATAGCATGGTGTACCCTATGTTGCGAAGGAGTTACAATAATGTACTCTAACCAACCTAACTTTCCTATATGTTGTGTATGGTACCAAAATTGAGCAAACAAATGTATCGGAGCTAAAACTGCTATAATTATACTGGGAACACCCAATAAAGCCGCAGGAATAAGTAATAATGCATAATACCCAATAAGATTAGAAAGAGGTTGTCTAAGAGCACAAGCCAAATTAAACTGTTCGCTACTGTGATGAATTACATGTTGATTCCAAAAAAAATTGATATGGTGACTTAATCTATGATTCCAATAACTTGCAAAATCTATCACTATAAATCCAATGACCCAAACCCACCAAGCGGTTTCCATCCTCATAAGAGCTAAATTTTCCAATAAAAATGGATATGTTACAACAATAAAACCTAGGCCCAGGGAATCTTTTACAATATTGGTAAATCCAGAACTAATACTAGATACCGAGTCCATTACGGTATGCTTTTGGTTTTTTACAAAATAACCATATAGAATTTCTACAATTAAAAGAAGTAGAAAAAAAGGAATGGCGTATAACAGCGCACTTGCATATGCTTCCATAGTGTTAATTACTTATTTAGCACATAAATATACCTAGATTTTAACTTTAGTAAAACTCCAATAAATTCAAAAAGAACGTTTTGTTCTAAAAATGAATCCTTTACCGTGAATGTTTTCAATTTTAATTGATGGGTCTTTTTCCAAATACTTGCGCAAATGCGTAATAAATACATTTAAACTTTTCTTGTTGAAATAATCGTTTTTACCCCAAATTCTATTTAAAATATCTTTATGTCTGCATAATTCGTTTTCATGAGATGCCAAAAACTTAAGCAACTCATTCTCTCTGGATGTTAAGTGTATTACCTCATCCTTATAATAAAGCTCTTGGGTGGAACTTTTTAAATAATAGGCTCCAATCACAAAATTAGTCTCCTGGGATTCTATTTCTGTGGACTTACTTAATCTTGACAGCAATGTAGAAATCCTTACGACCAATTCTTCTTCATCTATTGGCTTTTTAAGGTAGTCTACTGCTCCCAATGAAAATCCTTTTAGCACATCAATCTTTAATGATCTTGCAGTTAAAAATATAAAAGGCAGTTCTGGGTTCACTTTCCTTATTTCAGTTGCTAAGGTAAAACCGTCCATTTCTGGCATCATAACATCCAAGATGGCCAAGTCAAACAAATCCGATTCAATAGTATGTAATCCACGAACTGAGCTTTTTTCCCAAACAACCTCAAAATTCTTCATTTTTAAGTATTCTGAAAGTAAGTAACCCAAGGAGTCATCATCCTCTATCAATACTATTTTATATTTTCTATCCATTTTTGTTCAAAGGGATTTCTATTAAAACTGTGGTTCCTTTTCCTAATTCGCTTTCTACCTTAATTTTTCCTTTATGATTATCTACTACTTTTTTTACGTAACTAAGACCCAATCCATATCCTTTTACATCATACCTATTTCCATTGGAAACCCTGTAATACTTTTGAAAAATACGGCTTTTATCTTTTTCATCAATCCCCTTGCCATTATCCGTTATTTCAATAATTAGTTTCTTATTTTCTTTTTTGGCGTAAAGACAAATTTTGGGATTTCTAGCATACTTTTTAGCATTATCCAAAATATTATTGATTGCATTCTCCAAGTGTGATGCTTCAGTTTTTATTTGATATGGTCCAGGCTCCAAATCATAAGAGAAAGTTACATTCTCCAAAGATGACAATGTATTGAATTGTGAACAAATTTTTTCCATATTTGGCAGAAAATCCATGCTTTTTAAATTAAAAATTCTTTTTTTAGCCTCAAGGCTACCTAGTTCCAAAACCTTATCTATATGGTTTTTTAACCGTTCTACTTCCTGTCTAATAATAGCAATTTTTGGGTTGTTTCCATCCCCAATTTCCTCTTCTAACATTTTACTTGCCAAACCAATTGAAAAAACGGGGGTTTTAAGCTCATGTGTTAGATTGTTTATAAATTCATTGGTGGTTGTAATAACATTTCGTTGCCAATAAAAAGTCCTTAAAACCCATATTACAGTACCAATAATCCCCAAAATAAATAACAGACTGGGAAGTGTTAAGCCATTTAATTTTGACAAAAAATAGGAGTTTAGGTTTTTAAACCTTAGTTCCAATATCAATCTCTGGTCAATAAGATCTGGCAAATAACCTTCGAGCTGAATAGGGTAAGCTGCCACATCATTATCTTTATCAAAAATTATGGGAGATTTAAGATAATATATAGAATCACGTGCAAACAATCCATAGGAAAAATCAGCATCAATACCATTACTCACCAACCTTTCGGTTAAATAGTCATTTAAAAAATGGCTAGATGCATCTTTAAGGCTATCTAACTCCATTTTAAAATAGGATTGATCTTCGCCGATAGACTCACCTATTAAAAAGGTTAGTTTATTATTTACTTTTAATTCTTCTTTTATGGTTTCGCTTGCAGCTCCTATTTTTTTATTGAACTGTACTTTTGCCAAATTAAGACCTACCCTCAAGTATTGGTATTGGACAATGGCCAAACCCATGATGGATATAACAAAAACAATAATATATATATTCTTCTTTTTCAAAACCGATACTAAATAAACTAAAAATAGCCTTCTATTATTCCTTATTAAGCTTTTGTTTAACTAATTAACTCTTTGTTAATCTTTTTTACTCAACGGTTAACCCATATTGAGTATACCAATCGCTATTTTAGCTAACAGTAAGTATAGCGCCATCTTAGTAAAAGTAATTGCGAAAAGTAATCAAATTTTAATAAGCTGGACATTTGCGAATTGGTCAGCTTATTTTTTTTAACACAGGAACCGCATGATGACGTCTTTTAAAAACAATCTTCTCTCAATTTCTATTGGTACTGTTTATTTATGGTTTGGATTACTAAAATTTTTTCCCACCCTAAGCCCAGCTGAAGATTTGGCCAAAAATACAATTCATGAGCTTACATTTGGATTAATTCCATCCAATATTTCCATACTCCTTTTGGCTATTTTAGAAACAGGGATTGGTTTGTTCTTGATTTTAAACCTCTATAAAAGAATAACCATAAAATTAGGATTAGCACATATACTTTTAACCTTTACACCATTGTTCTTTTTTCCTGAGCAAATATTTAACAACAGTCCTTTTGAGCTAACTTTATTGGGGCAATACATTGCCAAAAATCTAATTATCATCTGTGTTCTTTTAGCCATGTTGAACGACAAAAAAACAAAAGACATTGGTAAGAATCTAATCTTACCCTAAACTTGCCAAGCTTTTTTCCAAAGTTTCGATTTTTGCTTCAGCATCAGCTGCTTTTTTCTTTTCCATGGCCACCACTTGCTCTGGAGCATTATTTACAAAACGTTCGTTGCTAAGTTTCTTTTGTACAGATTGCAAAAAGCCTTTAGTGTAATTAAGTTCCTCAGAAATTTTCTTTATTTCCGCTTCAACATCTATTGCACCAGACATGGGAATAAAATACTCGTTACTTTTTACTCTAAAGGACAAAGCACCTTCAACAGCTTCATTGACATATGAAATACTGGAAACATTGGTCAGTTTTTGTATGACCACATCCCAATCTTTAGAAACCCTTTCTTCATCTAATAAAGAAAGTTCCAAAGCATCTTTCATGGCAATATTCTTTTCTTTACGAATGGTACGTATTCCAGAAATTACCTCGGAAACAAAATCAAATTGTGGTATTAAATATTGTTTAGCTTCAATATTTTTTGGCCATTGCGCCACCACCAAAGCTTGCTCAGGAGTTCTTACAGCAATATGTTGCCAAACTTCCTCGGACAAAAAGGGCATAAAAGGATGCAATAGCTTTAAGTTTTCTTCAAATAAATGAATTACAGCATCATACGTAGTTTTATCAATAGGTTGTTGGTACGCAGGTTTTACAATTTCTAACAACCAAGAGCAGAAATCGTCCCAAACCAATTTATAAATAGCCATCAAGGCATCTGAAATTCGGTATTTGCTAAAATGGTCTTCAATCTCCACCAAAGTCTGATTGAATTTAGCCGTAAACCAATCTATTCCTAATCTTGAGGCTTCTGGTTGTGGTAAATCGCTTACCTCCCACCCTTTTATCAATCTAAAGGCGTTCCATATTTTATTGGCAAAATTCTTTCCTTGCTGGCATAAGGCTTCATCGAACATTAAATCATTCCCTGCGGCCGAACTCAATAAAAGACCTACACGAACTCCATCGGCCCCATATTCTTCAATCAACTTTAAGGCATCTGGTGAGTTACCAAGGGATTTGGACATTTTTCTACGCTGTTTATCACGTACTAATCCCGTTAAGTATACATTTTCAAAGGGGCGCTTATTTCTATATTCATATCCCGAAATTATCATACGTGCCACCCAAAAGAATAAAATATCTGGTCCAGTCACCAAATCGTTGGTAGGATAATAATAGTTTACTTCTTCATTATCTGGCTCTAAAATTCCCCCAAAAACACTGATTGGCCAAAGCCAAGATGAGAACCATGTATCAAGAACATCCTCGTCCTGTCTTAAGTCTTCTATTTCAAGAGATTTCTCACTTCCGTTCGAAATGACAGCCTTTTGCGCTTTTATTAATGCTTCCTCTTTACTTTCCGCAACTACAAAATCATTTTGCCCATCACCATAATAATATGCCGGAATTTGCTGTCCCCACCATAATTGACGAGAAATATTCCAATCTCGAATGTTTTCCATCCAATGACGGTAGGTATTCTCAAACTTTTTTGGAAATAGTTTGACCTCATTATTTTTTAAAACCGCATCTATAGCAGGTTTTGCTAATTGCTCCATAGCAAGAAACCACTGGTCTGATAATCGTGGCTCAATAATCGCTTTTGTACGCTCAGAAGTACCTACCTTATTAAGGTGTTGTTCTGTTTTAACTAAAAACCTTTTTTCTTCTAACTCCTTGGAAATTTCTTTACGAACAACAAATCTGTCTTTACCCTGATAATGAAGACCAAAACTATTAAGTGTTGCGTCCTCATTAAAAATATCAATGACTTCCAGGTTGTGTTTTTCTCCTAAAGCCTTATCATTTATATCATGTGCTGGTGTTACCTTTAGACAACCTGTACCAAATTCAATATCCACATATTCATCCTCAATAATGGGTATTACTCTATTGCATATGGGTACAATAGCATTTTTTCCCTTTAAATGCCTATATCTTTCATCATTTGGATTAATACAAATTGCGGTATCTCCCAAAATGGTTTCTGGCCGTGTAGTTGCAATGGTTACTTTTTCGTTTGAATCTTCAATTTGATACTCCAAATAATACAAAAGACCCTGCTTTTCAATATGAATAACTTCTTCATCAGAGAGTGTAGTTTTGGCTTCTGGGTCCCAATTTACCATTCTGTGCCCTCTGTATATCAAACCTTTATCATATAAATCAACAAAAACTTTGATTACAGAAGCTGACATATCATCATCCATAGTGAACTTAGTCCTATCCCAATCACAAGAACAACCCAATTTCTTCAACTGCTCCAAAATAACACCACCGTACTCATGAGTCCAGTCCCAAGCGTAATTTAAAAATTCTTCTCGGGTAATATTAGACTTATCCTTTCCTTGTTCTTTTAACTTAGCCACAACCTTAGCCTCCGTAGCAATAGAGGCATGATCCGTACCAGGTACCCAACACGCATTTTTACCCATAAGGCGAGCTCTACGTATTAAGACATCCTGTATGGTATTATTGAGCATATGCCCCATATGTAGTACTCCTGTAACATTGGGTGGTGGAATTACTATTGAGTAAGACTCTCTTTCATCTGGAACTGAACTAAAATACTCATGCTTCATCCAGTAAGAATACCAATGCTCTTCTACCCTTTGGGGTTCATATTTTGATGGAATTTCCATTATTTTCGGTACGGTTTTTGTTTTATGTGCTTGGGCAATCGTATAAATTGCGAAAGTACTGTGTTAAATTTTTGTAATCTGTATGTTTTTTGCCCAATTTTAAAATACGAAACAAAAATAAGTAACGTTATAACATAACAAAAGAATTTTGGACGATGATGTGAAAACATTTACATTTGAAGTTCACCCAAAACAAAAAATGATGAAAAAACTAGTACTTGTATTATTTGTTGGTCTACTTGGATTAAGCATAAACGCTCAAGAAAGCTCAGCAAAAATAGAATTTGTATCAGAAACCGTTGATTATGGTGAAATTGATAAAGGTAGTGATGGTGTAAGAACTTTTGAGTTTACCAATACGGGCAATGCGCCTTTGGTAATTAGTAAAGTAAGCTCTAGTTGTGGATGTACTATCCCAGAAAAACCAGAAGAGCCTATTGCTCCAGGAGCAAATGGTGTTATTAAAGTAAAATATGACACAAATAGGGTTGGTCCCATTAGAAAAGCAGTTACTGTAATTTCTAATGCCGATACACCTACAAAGGTCTTAAAAATAAAAGGTGAAGTTAAAGCACCTGTGGCAGCACAATAAGAGACTCTAAAACTTATAAAAAGACCCGTTAATAACGGGTCTTTTTTATTTAAAAAAGTTTTTTAAGCACAAAAGTAAAAAGTAAGTCACTATTGTACCGTTCAATAAGAACCCTTACTTTTTTTCCTTCTTTCTCATTCAGCATTTTCATAACTTCTTGAAGCTTGTATTTATGAATCCTCTTACCATTTACTGCCAAAATTAGATCTCCTTCCCTTAAACCGGCCTCTTCAGCTGGACTACCAGCCCTAATGGATGAAACTACAATTTCTGGAACTAAGCTTAACCTTGTTTGGTTTTCCATTAAAATTTGGACATTACCAAAAGATTCCTCATCATTCTGTACAATTCCTCTAGCATCTGCAATACTTTCGGCTATATATCTAACACCGTCATGCTGAAGTTCTATTCCAGCTAAATTATATTGAAACGGCTCTTTAAAATTGCCATTCTTCCTAAAAGTAACTTTGTTTCTAGAATAATCAAAAACAACATTAAACCTTTTGAGCACTTCTCCGCCAACACTTCCATTTCTATCACCTAAATTCTCTATAGTGCCGAAGGTTTCCATATCAGGAAAAGAAGCTTTAGCATTGTTCAAAGTAAAATCTCCAATACAAAAGCTATTAACCTTTGTGCGCTTTCCATAAATATTGCCATTTAATCCCCTTCCTAAAAAGTCATCATAGTTTTTATGTGGAATGTTCAATCCTTTTTTTTGATTTTCAAAGAGCCATACAGCATCACTACTTCCCGTATCTACCAAAAGCCGCACAGGAACTTTTTTTCCTTCTTTCAAGAGAATTCCACCTTCAACATAGGCCTTATTTTTTTCAATCAACAATGGCAAATTTTTAATTTTACCACTCTCCTTATGCCTATATAAATTGGGGTCATGCAACTTTATAATTTTTTTTATATAATTTATTTCAACCACAAAATCCCTAAAAAGATCATACCCAATAATACCATGGATTGGGACACCCAACGAAGGAGATAAATTAAGAGCCTTATCCAAAACTACATAAAGTTGTTGGTCTCTATTACTAACTTTACCCAAGGTAAACTGATTTTCTCTAGATTTCAATGCTTTTATTGGTTCACCGTCACCTAGGCCTTTAATTGTCACTTCTGAAACATTGTTGATTTGAACTGAATCTTGATCAGAAATATTAAAAAGTATAGGTTTGTTAACTCCTGAATCCAGTATAAAAGAAAGCTTTGCACCATTTACATCAATGGGCATAATTATGAGGTTGTTAATTAACTCAAAAGGTACTTTTTGAACTTTCTCACCCTTAGGCAGGCTAAAAGTCTGTGACCAGCCAAAAAACGAAAGGCACATCAATAAAAATGTAATATATATTGCTTTTTTGGTCAAATTTTTAATATTTAACAATGCATTGTTAATAAATATAGGAATTTTACAGTCAAATCAAGAAAAATTAACATTCCACTAATGGGTCAAATAAAATCATATACTATTGTCTGGTCCATTATGATTTCTCACTTTTGTATAAAATAATAGTGTATGCCATCTATATCCAAAAAAGGGCAGCTTATGCCCCAATCACCTATAAGAAAACTGGTTCCTTATGCTGAAGAAGCCAAGAAAAGAGGCATTAATGTTTTGCATTTGAATATAGGTCAACCGGATATTGAAACTCCAAAAATTGCATTGGATGCCGTAAAAAACAACACCATTTCTACATTGGCATATGCACAAACCGAAGGTTCTGAAACTTATAGAACAAAATTAGCTGAGTATTACGCAAAACATCATATTAATGTTGAGGCTAAAGATATAATTGTGACCACTGGCGGCTCCGAAGCACTCACTATTGTAATAGGCACTATTGCCGACAGTGATGATGAAATTATTATACCAGAACCGTTTTATGCCAATTATTATGGTTTTGCACATGCACATGGAGTAAAAATTGTTCCAATTGTATCTCATATTGAAAATAATTTTGCGCTTCCTCCCATTGAGGAATTTGAAAAATTGATATCTAAAAAAACTAAAGCTATCCTAATTAACAACCCTAACAATCCAACAGGGTATTTATATAGTAAAGAAGAAATTAAAAAATTGGCAAAAATTGTAAAAAAGCACAATCTTTTTTTGATTGCTGATGAGGTTTATAGAGAATTTATTTATGGTGAAGAGGAGCACTACTCTATTCTCAATGAATCTGGGTTGGATGACCATGCCATTATTATTGACTCTGTTTCCAAGAGATATAGTATGTGTGGTGCCAGGATTGGGTGTTTGGCTTCTAAAAATAAACATGTTATAAAAACCGCATTAAAATTTGCGCAAGCAAGGCTTTCTCCCCCGACCTATGCATTAATTGCCAGTGAGGCTGCCCTAGATACTCCTCAAAGCTATTTTGATAAGGTAAAAAAAGAATATGTAAATAGAAGAGATATACTTATCGCGGAGCTTAAAAAAATAGAAGGTGTAAAAGTTGCAAAACCTAATGGAGCTTTTTATTGTATTACAGAACTTCCCATTAAAAATTCTGATGATTTTGCTCAATGGTTGCTAGAACATTATAGCTTAGATGGCGAAACGGTAATGATTGCACCCGCTGCAGGTTTTTATGCAACTGATGGACTAGGCCAAAACCAGGTGAGGATTGCATATGTTCTAGAAAAGGAGAGTTTAAAAAGAGCCGTAAATATTTTAAAAGAAGCATTAAAAATTTATAATTCTTAATGAAGGTACTTCACAATATATCTTTAAAAAAGTACAACACTTTTGGTATTGATGCCAAAGCTTCTCATTTTCTCGAGGTAAACTCTGTGGAAGAATTAATTCAAGCTTTTCAACTAAAAGAATATCCAGAAAAATTTATATTAAGCGGTGGAAGTAATATGCTTTTAACCAGTGATATAAATATCTTGGTATTACATATTAACATTAAAGGAATTCAAATAGTTGAGGAAACCAATAATTCTGTTATTATAAACATAATGGCCGGTGAAAATTGGCACAATATGGTACTTTGGACGATAAAAAATGATTATGGTGGATTGGAAAATTTGTCCTTGATACCAGGGAATACAGGTACAGCACCCATTCAGAACATTGGTGCATATGGAGTAGAACTAAAAGATGTGTTTTATAGCTGCAATGCTTTAAATATTGAAACTTTAGAAATTGAGTCCTTCTCAAAAGAGGATTGTCAGTTTGGATATCGAAATTCTTTTTTCAAGAATGAAGGAAAAGGAAAATACATTATTACATCAGTTAATTTAAAACTGACCAAAAAAAGTCACAAATTAAATACTTCTTACGGCGCTATTGAAGATGAGCTAAAAAGGAATAATATTGTTAATCCTACAATAAAAGATGTTTCTGATGCCGTAATAGCCATAAGAAAAAGTAAATTACCAGACCCCTCTGAAATTGGAAATAGTGGAAGCTTTTTTAAGAACCCTGTACTAACTAAGTTTAAATTTGAAGCTTTTCATAAAAAAAACCCTGAAGCTCCTTTCTATAAAGTTTCAGAAGATGAAATAAAAGTGCCTGCAGGTTGGCTTATTGAGCAGTGTGGTTTTAAAGGTAAACGATTCGGAGATGCTGGGGTACACAAAAAACAAGCGTTGGTTTTGGTAAACTACGGAAATGCCACAGGTAAAGAAATTTTAGATTTGTCAAAAGCAATTCGTAAAGATGTCTTTCATAAATTTAATATTGACATTATTCCAGAAGTCAATATAATAAAATAACCCCCGTAAAAGATTACAGGGGTTATACCAAACCAAACTAACCAAAAACTAAGTGGTAATAACCAGTTACACACTTATTTTATAAATATTTTATTTACGCTAAAGGGTAGCAATCAATTTTATATTTTAGCGTTTGGTTTATATACGTTGCTAAACCTAAAACTGGATGCCTTAAGCGGATAATTTTTTGGATACGTAGATTATTAATGAGCACACTACTAGAAAAACATATTGTAGAACTACTCCAAGAGAGAAATGAAAAAGCTATTTCATTGCTCTACGAGCACTATGGTGACACATTATATGGGGTAGCCTTTAAAGTTTTGCGTAATGAAGAATTAGCTCAAGATGTCTTACAGGAGTGTTTTGTTAAAATCTGGAAAAAATCAGATTCCTATGATCCTACAAAGGCAAAACTATTTACCTGGCTTTTTAGAATAACCAGAAATACGGCCATAGATAAGTTAAGAAGTGTTAAAACAAAAACCGATAAAGAAATCCAAATAAACGTTTCAGACGTATATAGTTTAGGTGTAAATAGCACAAAACCCGAATTAATAGACGTTCGGGAAAATTTGGAAAAAATAGAACCCAAGTATCAAATTGTTTTGGATGCTCTCTTTTTTCAAGGGATGACACAACAAGAAGCCAGTGAAGAACTGGATATTCCATTGGGAACTATAAAGTCCAGATTAAAAATTGGCCTTAGAGAATTGAAGAAAATTTATGGGGCTTCTATACTGGTTACACTTATTTTAAGCATAATATCATGAAAGATAAAATAAGAATATTTTTAGACACGGATTTACTGGAGAAATACCTAATTGGTAGTACTTCCACTGAAGAATCTTTACAAGTAGAGCGTTATATAGCTATGTATCCTAAAGTTAGAGATACTTATAATGAGCTTCAAGAAAATTTAGAGGTATTTGCTAAAATGCATGCCATAAAAACTCCAGAAGGCCTAAAAGACACTATTTTAAATAGAATTAAGGCAGAAAATAAAGGGCGTAGAAAATTCTTTAGATATGCAGTAGCTGCAAGTATTGCCGCATTGATTTTTGCTGGCTCTTCCTATTTCTTCTGGGATCAAAACCAAGGTCTACAAGAAGAAAATACCTATGTAAATAATAAGATAAAAGACTTGGAGGAAGATATGACCAATCGTTTGGAAGATTTTAGGAATCAGTTTATTGTCCTTAACAATCCCCAGACAAAAAAATACAATGTTAATGGTAACCAAAAAGCAAAGGAGCTAAAAGCAGTTGCCTACATAAATCCTGTTAAAAAATTATCCTATATAAACGTTAGAAATTTACCTAACCTACCTGAGGATCAATGTTTCCAAATGTGGGCAGAGGTTAATGGAGAAATGGTAAATCTAGGCGTTATCAAAGATATATCCGATAAGGATAAATTATTTGCACTTCCTTATGCTGAAAACGCAATTGGTTATATTACTATTGAACCTAATGGTGGAAATGTTACCCCTACAGTAGAAAATATTGTTGCCAACATATCTTATTAAAATTCTCAGCTAAAAAATCTGGTAATAGTACTACCTTAATTATTTGATGGGTATAATTTGTTATCTTTGCACTAAATATATAGTATGAAGTTAGCAGTATTGACCATTGGACTTCTAGCATTGGCATTTGCTGGTATTGCAATAAAAATATGGTCAAAAAAAGATGGCAAGTTTGCAGGCACATGTGCAAGTCAAAACCCATTTTTGAACAAAGAAGGAGAAGCTTGTGGGTTTTGTGGAAAACTTCCCAATGAACAGGATTGTAAAAAAGAAACCTCTCCAAACTTATAGATAAATAGAACACATTATCTCTATTCATTTTTGAAATACTTTTTGGTTTGAAAAAAACCGATGACATTATAAAAGAAAATATCCAGAAAGCTAAATCTGGCAATCAAATAGCATTCAGTGCTCTATTGGATACTTTTTGGAACGATGTTTATGGTTTTCAATTGATTCGCACCAAAAATGAAAATGATGCAGAAGACATTACCATTCAGACCTTTTCCAAAGCTTTTGATAAAATCAACACTTTTGATGAAAATTATGAGTTTAAAACATGGTTGATTACTATATCCAAAAACATTCATATTGATTTAATCAGGAAAAGAAAAAGAAACATTTTAGAAAGTACAGATTTTAGAAACAAAGATGCCATAAGTGTTTTAGATGTTGCTCCCAGTGCTGAGGACCAGCTTATAATTGAGCAAAATTTGGCCAATTTATTACAGGACATAAAAAAGCTTAAACCCCACTACCAAAAGGTAATAAATCTTAGATATTTTAATGAATATAGTTATGCTGATATAGCGACTGAATTAAATGAACCAATAAACAATGTAAAAGTGAAACTTTTACGAGCCAAAAAACTACTGGCAGAAATTATTAATAACAAAAAACAAGTGTAGCTATCCCCAAAAGCCTGCAGTGTTTTGTTTCGTATATTTGTACAAATTTTTCTAGATGAGCATAGAAAGTGTTGCACCACCAAAAGGAAAACCAAAATGGTTAAGGGTAAAGCTGCCAACAGGTAAAAAATACACCCAATTAAGGGGGTTAGTAGACAAATATGACCTACACACCATTTGTACTTCTGGTAGTTGTCCAAACATGGGAGAATGTTGGGGAGAAGGCACTGCAACCTTTATGATATTGGGAAATATCTGCACTCGTTCATGTGGGTTTTGTGGTGTAAAAACAGGAAGACCAGAAAGTGTTGATTGGGAGGAACCTGAAAAAGTAGCTCGTTCCATAAAAATTATGCAAATTAAGCATGCAGTAATTACTTCTGTAGATAGGGATGACCTTAAAGATATGGGCTCAATAATTTGGGCTGAAACTGTGCAGGCAATTAGACGCATGAACCCAAATACAACTTTAGAAACTCTTATACCAGATTTTCAAGGAATAACAGCCCATTTAGACAGAATAATCAAAGTGGCGCCAGAGGTGGTATCTCATAATGTAGAAACTGTAAAAAGACTTACTAGGGAAGTTAGGATACAAGCTAAATACGATAGAAGTCTTGAAGTTTTGAGGTATTTAAGGGAAAATGGTGTAAATAGAACAAAATCTGGTATAATGTTAGGGTTGGGAGAAATGGAAGAAGAGGTTATCCAAACCATGGAAGATTTGAGAAATGCCAACGTAGATGTAGTAACTATTGGTCAATATTTACAACCATCAAAAAAGCATTTGCCAGTTAAAGAATTCATACTACCAGAACAGTTTAAGAAATATGAGGAAATAGGGCTTAAAATGGGGTTTAGACATGTGGAGAGTGGTGCCTTAGTTAGATCTTCATACAAAGCTCATAAACATATTCATTAATAGGTGATTTAAAATATAATCCCGCTTATGCGGGATTTTTTCTCTCTATGAAACAAATTAATATTGGTATTAATGGTTTTGGTCGCATTGGCCGAACCCTTTTTAGGTTGTTGGATAAGCATCCTAATATAAGTGTAGTTGCTATTAATGATTTGGCAGATGCCAAAACATTATCTCACCTATTAAAGTATGATAGTATTCATGGAATTTTTCAGACAGAGATTGAGCATGATAAAAACCATATAATAGTAAACAGAAAGAAAATAAAACTAACGAATCATTCTTCTCCAAAAGATATTAATTGGGGCAAGTTAAATGTTGATTTAGTAATTGAATCTACAGGAAAATTTAAAAGAAAAGCTCAGTTAATACATCACATTCATAATGGGGCGAAAAAAGTAATTCTCTCTGTTCCGCCTATAGAGGACGATATTAAAATGATTGTTTATGGAGTAAATGAAGATAGTATTACAGAAGATGATAGTATAATCTCCAATGCATCATGCACTACAAACAATGCGGCACCTATGATAAAGGTTATAAACGACCTTTGCGGAATAGAACAAGCTTATATTACAACTGTTCATTCCTACACATCAGATCAAAGCCTACATGATCAACCTCATAGAGACTTACGACGAGCTAGGGCTGCATCACAATCTATTATCCCAACAACAACCGGTGCAGCAAAGGCATTGACAAGAATTTTTCCTGAGTTATCCAATGTAATTGGTGGCTGTGGTATACGTGTACCCGTACCAAATGGTTCACTAACAGATATAACTCTAAACGTAAAAAAGAACACATCTATCAAGGAAATTAATGATACATTTGAGAGAATTTCCAAAAATGAGTTAAAAAATGTACTTTTTTATACCAAAGACCCTATTGTTTCCATTGATATAAACAATAGTTATTATTCTTGTACGTTTGATTCTCAGATGACTTCGGTTATTGGAAAAATGGTCAAGATAATTGGCTGGTATGACAATGAAACGGGTTATTGTAGCAGGATAATAGACCTTATGAATTTATTGGTAAACAAAAAATATATTTGAACGATAGATTTCTACATATAACGCTTAGAAATATTATTTTGATTTGGATGTTGATTTTACCCTTTAAAAATCTACATTCCCAAGAAAAAACACCCCAAACTAAAAACCTAGAATCTTATTTTTTAGAGGCCATTCAACATAAAAATCTAAATAAATTAGATGCAGCTCTTGAAACATTAAACCTAGCAGCCAAATTTGCTGAAACAACTGAAGACATCAAAGGTCTGGTTGATTGTTATCATAAAACTGCACTGATATATCTTGATTTAAAGGACACCAAAACATGTACATTCTATTGGGATAGAGCTGATGTTCTCCTTAAGGATATGGAATATAGGTACGGTAATGCAGTCCACAGGTACATAGAAGCTATTTTGTTGTATGAAAGTGGAAATAATTTCCAGGCAATTTATATGTTAGATGAGGCTAGAAAGATTAATAATGATAGAAATCTCCTTAATAATATTGTCCTAGTAGAAGCACGTATTTATTCAGATCTTGAAAAATATGACAGCGCATCAAAAAATTATCACTCGCTATTAGTAAACAATGATACTTATGAAAAAGATTTTTTAGCCACTCAAGCTTATCTAGGACTTGCTAAAATGAATTTAAAAACCGATTCTCTAGAATTAGGTGCTAAAAATGGATTAAATGCTCTAGAGTTAGCCGAGAAAAATAACTTTCATGAAGAAGCTAGAGAGAGTAATGAATTTCTAAGCAATTTGTATGAAAAAATGAAAAAGTATGATTTAGCCTTGTCATACAACAAAAAACTACATGCATTAGATTCCATATTTTCAACAGAAAAATTTAGGAGCGAATCTAAAACAGCTGCTCAAATCAAAGATGATTTCCAAACTGAAGAAATCGCAAGGCAAGATTTAAAAATAAAAGAATTAAGCGAATCTCAAAGTCGTTCAGAGATTACAGCAATATTAACATCAGCTTTTTTAACAATAATATCGCTTTTGGCAGTTTCTCTGTATAGAAACAATCAAATAAAATTAAAAACTAATGACTTATTGCAGACAAAAAACAAAGAACTGCAAACAGCTAGGGATAAAGCCGTATCTGCCATGGAGGCAAAAACCAACTTTTTATCAACAGTAAGTCATGAATTAAGAACTCCTTTATATGCAGTTACTGGATTAACACATCTTCTTTTAGAAGAAAACCCAAGTGAGGGTCAAAAAGAGCATCTAAAGGCCTTAAAATTTTCAGGTGACTATTTATTAAACTTTATAAATGATATTCTCCAAATAAATAAAATTGATGCTGATAAATTAGAGACCTTAAGTGTAGAATTTAATTTAAGAAAAGTGCTAACAGATGTCATTGACGGCCTTAAACAAAGTGCAAAAGAGAATAAGACAAAAATAGTATTAGAATACGATGAAAATATTCCTCCTAACCTATTAAGTGACCCTATAAAACTTTCCCAAATATTTATGAATCTTGTTGGCAATTCCATCAAGTTTACAAAAAGTGGAGAAGTGACGGTTATTGCCAAACTATTACAACATGAAGAGAAGGATGTTAAACTGTATTTTGAAGTAAAGGATAATGGTATCGGTATTTCAGAAGAAAAGCAAAAAAATATTTTTGATAGTTTTGAACAGGGTTCCATCCAAATAAATCGAGAATATGGCGGAACAGGTTTGGGACTTACAATTGTAAAAAGTCTTCTTGGTCTTTTTGAAAGTAAAATTCAATTAAAGAGTGTACTTGGTAAAGGGAGTTCATTCTTTTTTGAGCTTGATTTAAAAAGTAAGTCAAATACAGGTGAAATTGATGACGCCTTAGTCTCAACAGATTCAGAAAAGGTATATGAATTAAAAGGGTTGCATATTCTTATTGTTGAGGATAATAAGATAAACCAAGTTATTACCAAGAAGATGTTGACAAAGAAAGATGTTACAAGTGATATTGCTAGTAATGGAAATGAAGCTGTTCAACTAGCAGAAAAAAACAAGTATGATGCCATACTAATGGACATTCATATGCCAGGAATAAGTGGTGAAGAAGCCACTATTCAAATTAGAATGTTCGATAAAATCACCCCAATTATAGCTTTAACGGCCATTTCCTTAGACGATAGTTTGGAAAGCTTTTACGCTGCAGGTTGTAATGACGTGGTAACAAAGCCATTTAAACCAGAAGTCTTTTACCAAAAAATTGGAGAAAATATTTTTGAAAGAAAAACTAAGGATACTGTTTCATAATACCTCTAATTGCTTCAACGATTATCTCCTTACCATTTCCAATAAATTTGTGTTCTATGGGAATGTAAAATACATTTTCCACATTATCCTTTAGTCTTACAAAATCCTTTTCAGTAGTCAGTATAACTTCTTTTTTGTTCAATAAAGCAATTTCTTTATCAGTAAAAAAATGATGGTCCCTGTATTTTAAATGTTCAAACACAATAGACTTTGCCATTAAATATTCTAATAATGGTTTAGGGTTTGCTATGCCTGTTACTAAAGTTATTTTTTTACCCACTAAATGATCTAGCTTATTGGTGGCACCACTTCCTATTATATTACTGCCATATTCTAGATAACTAAAAAGAACTTCTTGATAAGGTTTTGGTTTTAACTCTTGCACCACCCTTTCCCGTTCAATATCGTTCAAATCATTTGGGCATTTTGTTATAACAATTAGTTTTGCCCTCTTGGCTTCCTTTTTGGAATCTCTTAGATTTCCCGTTGGCAAATACCAATCATTAGTATAGAGATTTTGATATGTGGTCAATAAAATTGAAATACTAGGCTTTACTTTTCTATGTTGAAAAGCATCATCCAAAAGAATTAAACCAGGTTTAAATTTGTTCTCAATAAGTGAAATAGCATTGCTTCTATCTGCATCAACCACTACTTGAATTTTAGGGAATTTTGTTTGGATTTGGAAAGGTTCATCTCCTATTTCCTCAACTGTACTTTTTGAATTTGCTTCAAAAAATCCTTTTGTCTTTCTACCATAACCCCTGCTTAAAACCACCAATGTGCTATTCTCTTTAAACTGAGAAATTAAAAATTCTATCATTGGTGTTTTTCCAGTACCGCCAACACTTAAGTTCCCAATACAAACCGTTGGTATCCCAAAAGACTTGGACTTAAACACACCCTTTTCATATAGATAATTCCTGAGATGAACTACAAGACCATATACTAAAGAAACTGGAAAACTTAATTTTCTAAGAAGCCACATCAGAACGAAAATATAATATTTTATCTTTGATAGCCTAATAAAATTTAAAAATGACCGTAAAGCATATTACCAACATTCTAGAAGAATTAGCCCCTTTAACTTATGCAGAAGATTTTGACAATGTGGGATTGCTAACGGGAAATGATAATACCGAAGTATCTGGAGTCTTGGTAACTCTTGATACTTTAGAAAATGTTGTTGATGAGGCTATTGCAAAAAAATGCAACTTAATAGTCAGTTTTCATCCTATTATCTTTAATGGGTTAAAAAAGATTACAGGTACTACATATGTGGAACGTGTTATAATTAAGGCTATAAAGAACAATATTTCCATATATAGCATGCATACAGCATTGGACAATTCTCCTAAAGGTGTCAATGCAAAAATATGTGAGGTTTTAGGGTTAAAAAATACCCATATTCTTATTCCAAAGAAAAATACCATAAAAAAACTAACCACATATGTTCCATTGGAAAATGCAGAAAAGTTAAAAGAATCTCTCTTTAAGGCTGGTGCCGGTAATATAGGTAATTATTCCAATTGTAGTTTTGCAATGGATGGTACAGGAAGTTACAAACCCGAAGAAAATAGCAATCCAGTCAAAGGGAAAATTGGTAAAATTCATTATGAACCTGAAACCCAAATTACTGTTACATATGATAAGAAATTAGAATCCAAGGTTTTAAAAGCTTTATTTAAAACTCATCCCTATGAGGAAATTGCATATGAGGTTGTTGCCTTGGAAAATACCAATCAAAATATAGGAATGGGAATGATCGGTGAATTAGATGAACCTATAGAAGAGAAAACTTTTCTTGAGTATTTAAAAATTAAAATGAAAGCTTCAGGAATACGCCATTCAGAATTATTAGGAAGAAAAATCAAAAAAGTAGCTGTTCTTGGAGGAAGCGGAGCATTTGCAATTGAAGCTGCAAAAAAAGCCAATGTAGATATTTTTGTTTCCGCAGATATAAAATACCATCAATTTTATGAAGCTGAAGGGAAAATGATTATTGCAGATATTGGACATTATGAAACTGAGCAGTTTACAAAAAATCTTTTAGTTGATTATCTTACAAAAAAAATCCCTAATTTTGCAATCTCTTTATCGGAGAGCATTACAAATCCCATCAAGTATTATTAAAATATGGCAACAAAAACAGAAATAACCGTTGAGGAAAAATTAAGGGCACTATATGATTTGCAATTAATAGATTCAAGGGTTGATGAAATACGCAATGTTCGCGGAGAACTTCCTTTGGAAGTACAAGACTTAGAAGATGATGTATTGGGCCTTAAAACTAGGTTAGACAAGTTAAAGACTGATATTGAAACTATTAACTTTGAAATAGGTGCAAAAAAGAATTTGATTGAAGAGGCAAAGACCTTGATGAAAAAATACGCCGAACAACAAAAAAATGTTAGAAACAGTAGAGAATTTAACTCTTTGACCAAAGAAGTTGAGTTCCAAGAATTGGAGGTTCAATTAGCTGAAAAAAACATTAAAGAATTTAAGGCACAAATAGACCAAAAGAAAGAAGTGGTTTCTGAAACCAAAGAACGTTTAACTGAACGTGAAACACACTTAAAGCACAAAAAGAGTGAGTTGAATGCTATTTTAGCAGAAACAGAGAAAGAAGAAAAAGCTTTAATGGGAAAATCTGCTGATTATCAAAACCAAATAGAGGAAAGATTGGTTAAGGCATACAAACGCATTAGACAAAATGTAAAGAATGGTTTGGCAGTTGTAGCCATTGAAAGAGGTGCTTCTGGAGGCTCTTTCTTTACTATTCCACCACAGGTGCAAGTAGAGATTGCTTCTAGAAAGAAAATAATTACGGATGAGCACAGTGGTAGAATATTGGTAGATTCTACTTTAGCTGACGAACAACAGGAAAAAATGGAAAAACTTTTTGCTACCTTAAAATAGTAAAAAGTTTGAATAAAATAAAAAAGCTATCCAAATGGATAGCTTTTTTATTTATAATCTATTAAGCCTAGAATTTTGTTCTCCACTTCCAAGCTATCCCATTTTTCTTCAATATTTGGCATATTCATAATTCGTTGCATTATTTCCTCTTGCACATCTCCATATGCCAATGCTTCAGCATAAGGGCTATTTGAAAATGTAACTCTGGAATAAACAGGAATCCATTTGTCTGGATGCTTTTTTGCAAAATGCTTTTCAATTTTCTTCTGCAATAGAAATTTTGGATTAGCAGTTTTACTGCTCATTTCAACAAAATTTCTATAACTTAACTCAGCAATAGCATCGGCATTCGGTTTTCTTTCTTCCTGATATTCCTTAAATACTAAATCCCAATTATCCCCATGCCTTTTCATAAGCTTGTTTAAGACATAAATATCTTCGAAACCAGCATTCATGCCCTGTCCATAAAATGGTACAATAGCATGAGCTGAATCACCTACAAGGGCTACTTTGTTCCAATAGGTCCAAGGATAGCATTTCATGGTCACCATAGCACTAGTTGGGTTTTTAAAAAAATCCTTGGTGAGGTTCTCTATGTCCTGCATTACATTTGGAAAATAGGTAGTAAAAAATGCCTGTGCCTGTTTCTTGGTAGTAATACTTTCAAAAGAGATATCCCCCTCAAAAGGCAAAAACAAAGTACAAGTAAAACTACCATCTAAATTTGGCATTGCAATAAGCATAAAGTTGCCCCTAGGCCATATATGAAAAGAATTCTTATCTAACTTATGGGTACCATCCTTATTGGCCAATATTGTTAGCTCTTTGTATCCTACATGTATAAAATCTTGGGAATAATTAAACCTACTGCGTCTTTGCATTTTGTGCCTTACTCTGGAGAAAGCCCCATCACATCCAAATATAATATCATACTTATACTCTTTCCACTCACTTTTTTCAGATTCCCCCGTATAGATCTTGGCTTCAGGAAGATTAACATCCCATACTTTTTCATTAAATCTAAAAACAACTCCATTCTCCTCGGCTAAATCAATCATTCTACGATTTAGAACTCCCCTAGAAATAGACCAAATTGCCTCGCCTTCTTTTCCATATTTTTGAAAATATATGGGTTTCCCATTTACATGCATAGCTCTTTTGTCCAAAGGAATGGCCAACTTTTTAACCTCATCTTCTATACCAACCTCTTGAAGAGATTTCCAACCTCTATTGCTCATTGCCAAATTAATGGACCGACCTGAAAATTCTATAGTTCTAATATCTGGCCTACGGTCAAAAACAGTAACTGTATGTCCACCTTTTTGAAGATATATTGCCAACAAAGAGCCTACCAGTCCAGAACCTACAATAGCAATTTCTTTAGGGTTTTCAGTCATATTTATTACTGGTAGCATTGTAGTTAAGATGTAAAAATAGTAAAATAAAATTTTTGCTAATAAAGCCAGTTTTTTGAAATCCGCCCACTATCTTTTTTACGTATATAAAATGAACATTCCGCGAGAGCGTCTATATATATCCAAAAAAACCTTCACACTTATAAATGTGAAGGTTTTTTCTTTTTTAAACAATTTATTATTCCAAGATACCGTCTACAATACCATAAGCAATTGATTCCTCTGCGCCCATCCAATAATCACGGTCAAAATCTTTCATTACTTTGTCATAATCTTGACCACAGTTATCTGCCAAAATTTTTGCTCCCAATTCTTTGGTTTTAATGATTTCTTTTGCCTGAATCTCAATGTTAGATGCCTGTCCTCTAGCACCTCCACTTGGCTGATGAATCATAACCCTGGCATGTGGTTGTATAAACCTTCTCCCTTTTTCTCCAACAGATAACAAAATAGAACCCATTGAAGCCGCAAGGCCAGAACATACTGTAGACACTGGGCTCTTTATTTGTTTTATAGTATCATATATTGCAAAGCCAGAGGTTACATAACCTCCTGGACTATTGATAATCAATTGTATTTCGTCATTATTCTGAAGATCAAGGTAAAGCAAACGATCTATAACATGCTTTGCGGAATCGTCATCTACCATTCCCCACAAAAACACTTTTCTCTCATCCAGTAATTTTTCCTGTATTGCTTCTTGTACTTTTCCTTTTTTTGAACTCATCTTCCAATTTATTGATAGACATCAAAATTAATCAAATTATAAAACAAGTTACACACCTTCTCTTCAAAATATTATTTAAGTACAAGATTTAGATGGTATTCGTTGGACCACATAGATGCATAAGCTACCGCTGGCACTATGGAACCAAATATTTTTGCTCCCTTAAAAAGTTTATTATTGTCCCACTCTATCATTAGCCATTCTTCCATGGAAAAAGATGGAGTTGTGGCTTTTATCGGAAAAACAAAGTGGCCCAACATATCAGATTCATTTTGCTTGGGGTGAACTACCATGTTACCTTGATCCCAATTTGGATACATTGTGTATGACTCTATTTTTTTGCTTAAATTAAAAAGGAAAAGGTGCAACCTATATTCCATTTTTAAATTTAAATCAATAGGGTGGAATTTTAACTTAATCTCTGTTGGTAGTATAACAAAATTTTCATGGTTTTCGTTTTTTTCAATTATCTCCAATAATTTTATTGATTTAATTTGAGCCATAATAGTTCTTTAAGTTCATAAAATTGTGACCTATTCTTTAAAACAAAAAACAACCCAACCATACACCTAATAGTTGATTAATCTATTTCAATTCTAGTTGCAACCACTTCCTTAATGGGTATTATAATCTTACCATTTTTGGTTTTTAGTGTAAGACATGCATTGTCTATTGCCTCTATAACACCTTTTACATCACCCATTTTTATTTTATCACCAACTGTATAATTCTTTCTCACATAAAAAGTCCGTAACAAATCCGAGATTATTTCTTTTGAACCAAGTCCAAAACCCAGAGCCACTGCAAAAAGAAAAGCTCCAAGAATAAGGGTAATATTATTAGTAATTATGGTAGTATCTATTCCTGCCTGATTAATTCCTGTAATAGCCACAAAAATTAGAATTACATAAAACACAAGGCCACTTATTATTTTTCCTCCACTAAACTCAAATGTATCAAATAGGCTCTGTATTGCTTTTTTGATACTACTGGCAATATATAAGCCAATTCCAAGTATGGCAACGGCACTAAACAATTTAGGCAAATAACCCAAGAGGTTTCCAATTTCTTTGGATACCATATCCCATTCCAATACATCAGCAGCAATAACCAAAAACAATAAAAACAATACCCACTTAACAAAACCTAAAATTATTTTTGACACTTTGAAAGGAATATCCCTTTCTCCAAAGAGATTCATCTCATTTATCTTATCAGAAAGCACATCTACCTTAGCTACTTTTAAGACTTTGCCTAAAATGTAAATTATAATTTTACTCACTAGCCACCCAATTATTAAAATTGCCAAGGCACCTAAGATTTTAGGCATTGCGGCAGAAATTCCTGAACCAATCCCTTCAAGGGATCCAAATGTTACATCTTTTAGTTTGGTAATTGTTTCCATAATCAGATTATTAATTAGTTTCTTCGGTTTGTTTTAAACATGTTTTTCAAAAGAGATGAATAGTTGGATGTGACCAAGAAAGCCATGTCCATAATAAGTTTTGCAATGGCAACATCTTGCATTACTTTCTTTTTCATCTCTGGTGGGGCTTCCAACAAAGATTTCTCTAGTTCCTTAAATGGATTTTTAACTGTGTTTTCCATTTTATTTTAAGGTATTATAGATTTCCATAATTCTAGCCTTTGCTCTTTTCAATCGCATTTTAATTGCGCTCTCACTAACTTCCAAGAGTTCTGTCAACTCCTTTATTGATACTCCGTCTTGATATTTTAGCAATAATATGGACCGGTCATCGGCCTCAACTAACTTTAAAGCTTTATCCAACATATCATCCTTTAAACCATACAAACTTTCATCAGGGATTTCATCAGCGAGTTCATAATTATGTTCTTCTACTGATACTGATTGATCACTTATTTTTTTCTGCTTATTTCTATTAACATAGTTAGCACAAAAATTATATGTAAGGGAATAAAGCCATGTGGAAAACTTTGAGTTCCCTTTAAATGTTTTAAGTTTAACAAATAGCAATAAAAAAACATCCTGAGTCAAGTCTTCAGCTTCACTAGGGCTCTTTGCAAAACCATAACATTTATTGTACACCATTTTGGCGTATCTATCATATAGCTTTCCAAATAGCATTGGATTATTATCCACTACTATTTTTGCTACCAACTCTTCATCTGTTAAATGATGGTATAGGTCATCTCTCTCCAATTTTGTTTTGGATTGGTTCTTTATGATAATTAGAAACAGTTTTTTGAGAAAAGTCACTTTACCCCTTTAGAATTACTTATGTATTCTTGAATTTACTAAAAACTTTACACTAAAAATGTATTTTGAGTAACCAAAAAACATAGTATCTTTAGTTAAAATTCATTTCATGAAATATTCTCTATCTTTTCTATCATTCTTTTTATTCCTTTTTCTTAGTTGTAAGACCGAAAAAAAAACAGAGCCCATAGTGCCCGAAAAAAACCTCTCCATTATGGAAAAAGTTGCCAATGCGCATGGTTTTGAAAATTGGAAAAACATAGAGAAGTTGGCCTTCACTTTTAATGTAGATAGGGATACTTCTCATTTTGAGCGCAGTTGGATTTGGGATACCAAAAAAAACCTAGTTACATCAATCACTGGAAAAGATACCATTTCATATAACAGAAATCATCTAGATTCTATAACCCACAAAACAAATGGCAGTTTTGTAAATGATAAATTTTGGATGATGGTGCCTTATAATCTAGTTTGGGACAAAGACAGTTTTACTCATGAGCATACAACTGGAATTGAAGCTCCCATTAGTAAAAAACCAATGCAAAAATTGACCATTCTGTATAAAAATGAGGGTGGCTATACTCCCGGTGATGCCTATGACCTTTTTTTTGAAGATGATTTTATTCTAAAAGAATGGATTTTTAGAAGGGGCAACCAAGAAGAACCTTCCATGACCAATACTTGGGAAGATTATATAGATAAAGATGGATTGAAAATTGCCACCATGCACCAAAATGAGGATGGTAGTTTTAAATTACATTTTACGGGAATAGAAACCCACACCAAGTAAAAAGCTACTTCCTTTTTAGCAAAAATGTTGCCGCAAAAATTAGTACTGAACAGGCAAGAAGGGTTACAAATGTCATATTTAACGAGTATGTTTCTGCCAAAAATCCAAGAGCTACTGGAGCAAGTAAAAACCCAGAATATCCAGAGCCTGCTATAAAGGATATGCCTTGGGCAGAATCAACTCCTTTAACGTTTCCTCCTATTCGGAACAACTCTGGTACAATAGCAGCAAAACCTAATCCAATAAGGGCAAAACCTCCAATGGCAATATATGTTTGAGTTGTAAGTACAAGTCCAAATCCCAATATGGCCAAAATTGAACCATACCCAACCAACTGTATGGAACCAACTTTTGAACTCACCAAGTCTCCCAAAAAACGTCCTAAAGTCATTGTAATGGAAAATACCAAAAAACCAGCTCCTATTAAATGTTCTGGAGCTAGAGATACTTCTTTTAAGAAAAGTCCACTCCAATCTATTACCGCACCTTCACTGCCCATTGCAAAAAATGAAACAATACCTATTAGTAGTAATGGTTTAAAATTCTTAAAGCTAAAAGATTCTTTCTTTTCAATTTTGGCTGTAATATGAGCGTAGTTTTTAAAAAATAGTATGTTAACTATCACCACTAAGGCAATTGCAATAAACATGTGTAGTGAAGGATTTTTCATTACTGGAATTAAAAAACTACCTAAACCTGCCAATACACCTCCCAAACTAAAAAAACCATGGGCGGCAGACATAAAATTCTCTTTTTCTTTTTTTTCAATTTCTGTAACCAAGGTATTCATAGAAATATCTGTAAATGCACTACATCCTCCAAAAAAGAAAAGAGAAATCATAAGAAATAAATAGCTAGGCGCCATAAGTGGAAAAAAAGCTGCAATACAAGTCAATAAAATTCCAAATTTTGTGGTTCTACCTACTCCAAATTTGTTAATGATTTTAGATGCAATTGGAAAGACCGTAAATGTTCCTAATGCCAAGCAGAAAATAGCAATACCTAATTCAGAATTATCTATTCCCAATTTTTCTTTTACAGTTGGAATATAGATAGCCCATGTTCCGAACAAAATATTTAAGCTAGCAAAAACCCATGCAGGTCCAAAATATTTAGGGTTAGAAAGAATAAGTAGAAGTGATTTCATTTATGGTGGTTGGTTAAAAAAAGCTAATGTACTTTATTTCCCTAAAACACCATCCTTCAAAATCTGACCAAACCTATACATATCTTCAAAAGAACAATAAAAAGGTGCAGGTGCTAAGCGGATGACATTGGGCTCTCTCCAATCAACAATCACTCCATGTCTCATAAGATAATCAAACAAAGGCCTACCTTCCCCATGCAACAACACAGATAATTGACAACCACGATCTGTAGGTGTAATAATTTCAAAAGTGCTTTTGACCTCCTTATCAATCTCATGTAAAATAAACTCTAAATAATTTACGATACTGTTTCTTTTTTTAATTAGAACGTCCATGCCTACCTCATCAAATAAATTAAGTGATGCCAAATAAGGTGCCAAAGAGAGTACAGAAGGATTGCTCACTTGCCAAGAATCAGCTGTATGGGTTGATTCAAATTCAGGTTTCATTAAAAAACGGGTTTCTTTTTTTGTTCCCCACCAGCCTTGAAACCTCGGAATGGAATCATCATCCAAATGTTTTTCATGTACAAACAAACCTGAAGCATTTCCAGGACCGCTGTTCATATATTTATAACTGCACCAAGCGGCAAAATCAACATCCCAGTCGTGCAATTGCAATTCAATATTTCCCACAGCGTGTGCCAAATCCCAGCCTACAAGGGTGCCAGCCAATTTCCCGGCCTTTGTAATGGTTTTCATATCAAAAACCTGTCCGTTATAGTAATTTACACCTCCAATTAAAATTAGTGCAAGCTCATCTCCTACCTCATTTATTATGTCCAAAACATCTTCTGTTCTCCAAAAATGTTCTCCTTCTCTTTTTTTTACCTCAACAATTGCCACATTTGGGTCAAAACCATGAAATTTAACCTGGCTCTGCAACAAATATTGATCAGATGGGAATGCCTTTTCTTCACATAGTATCTTGAATCTCTTTTTGGTAGGTCTATAGAAAGAAACCATTAAAAAATGAAGGTTGGCAGTAAGGGTATTCATTACAGACACCTCTTTCTCTTTTGCACCTACAATTTTGGATAAAGGTTTTGCAAGTCTCTCATGATAGTCCCACCAAGGTCTTTTGGAATGAAAATGACCTTCAACAGCCAACTTCTTCCAATCTTCCATTATTTCATCAACATAGTTTTTAGCAGATTTTGGTTGAAGTCCCAAAGAATTTCCCGTAAAATAAATTACTTCTTCTCCGTTTACCTTTGGAAAATGGAATTCCTTCCTATATTTACTAAGAGCATCTTCCCTATCTAGCTTTTGCGCAAATTCTAAGGTGTTTTGAAACTGCATTGTGTGATTTTAATTCAAAAATACAATTTAGGAAAGACTAATTAAGCCTCATTTCAATGATATGCTTTTCAAAACCTACTTTTTCATAAGCCTTAATTGCTGGGAGGTTGCCATCATATACCGTTAACCTAATTTCTTTTAATCCCTTAGAGTAGGACCATTCTTTTAAAGCATTAACAATTTTTGCATTTAAACCCTGTCCTCTATACTCTGGGTCTGTATACATAAATCCAAGATAGGCATACTTCTCATGACTTAAATAAGGTTTTGCAGTCTTTATTAAAGCGTAGCCAGAACTCACAACTTTATCATCTTTTTCTACAACCATAACTTCCGCATCATTACTTAAAATCATGGCCTTAATATCATAATAATTAATAGGGTCATCATCCAAGGTAATATCATATGGTCTTTCTGCTTTTATTACCCCTTGCTCAAACGTCAGCAACACTTCCAAATCGTCCAAAGTGGCTTTTCTGATTATTGTTCCATTCATATATTACATTTTGCTTTTCTAAGGTAGTTTATAAATCTATATTTTTACAAAAAAACAAATGCATTTTCTATCATCCATACTTGAAAATTATATTTCGGATCACTCGGAAGATGAACCCAAATTATTACAAGAGCTTACTAGGGAAACTCATTTAAAGGTGATACAGCCAAGAATGATTACGGGACATTTTCAAGGAAGGGTTCTTAGTTTACTATCTAAATTAATAAACCCCAAGACCATTTTGGAAATAGGGACTTACACAGGATATTCCGCCATTTGTATGGCAGAAGGATTAAAGACCAATGGTACTTTGCACACCATAGATGTAAATGAAGAACTCCATACCATGCAACGTCGTTATTTTGATAAAAGCGGGCATGGCAAACAAATTGTACAACATACAGGTGATGCTTTAAACATTATACCTAAGCTCAACCTCGTTTTTGATCTTATTTTTATTGATGCTGAAAAGACAAGTTATTTAGACTATCTGGAAGTTATATTGCCCAAAACAAAATCTGGAACTGTTATTTTATCAGATAACGTCCTATGGTCTGGAAAAGTGGTTGAACCCTTAGATACAAAAGATAAAGCCACAAAAATTTTACTGGATTATAATAAAAAATTAAAAGAAGACCGACGCTTGGAAACGGTTCTTTTACCTATTAGAGATGGTCTTACGTTAAGTAGGGTAAAATAAGCTGGTTGTGCAGTTTATAAAATAAAAAGGCAGTTGCTGTTCCAATTAAAGCTCCAACCAACAAATCTAATGGGTAGTGCACTCCTACATATATTCTACTGTAAGCAAATAAAAGCGGCCATAGATAAAATACCCATACCCATTTCACTTTCTTTCTAAGAAACAACACGACCAAAGTTGTAATTGCAAACGAACTTGATGAATGCCCAGAGAAAAAACTATAATCAGTAGGGTGTTTAAGAATTCTTATAAATGTATTTATTTCTTCATTGTTATTAGGTCTTAATCTGGCCACCAACTCCTTTGTTATGTAACTGGCCAATAGTACAAAGCCAATAAGTAAGCCAAGGGCAACTACACTAGAGAATGCTTGTTTTTTTGTAAATTTTAAAGATATAAGAACAAAAAAGAGGATAAAAAGAGGAATCCATGTGTAGATTTCTGTAACTGTTATCCAAAAAGAATCGTAAGGTTCTGTACCAAGACCATTAAAGTAAGTAAAAGTCTCTTGATCCCATTTTAAGATATCTTCTAGCATGATGGAGCTTTACTTTCGTTTGATTGCTCCAGTAACATCATCCACATGCTTCTTTACCTCACCGATTTCTTTGTTGAGCCCAGAAGTCATATTTTCTTTTGCCTTATCAATATCCTTCTTTATATCTGTAATGAAGTCGGTATCTAGCCCCTGTTTGTCGGCACTTTTTTGAATTTCTTGTTTAATATCTTCTGTGGCATCTTTTAGCTGGCGCATTCCCTTGCCCAGTCCTTTGGCAATCCCTGGAATTTTGTCTGCACCAAATACCATGACCACAATGAACATGATAAAGAAAATCTCTCCCCCACTAATAAATAAGAAAACCATAGAATACATATTACAAATATAATGAGAAGTTAGTATCATCATAAAAAAAAGCCCTACAATCCAAAAAAATACTAGAAGTAGGGCCTTAATTCTTAACTAAAGAAGCTTATTTTCCTTTGATATTTTCTTTAAAGTTCTCAAAATCAGATTTTTGTTCTTTTATTGGCCATGAATTGTTGGTTGTATCAATATCAGCTGTTTCCAATTTTGGGTCTACAACTATACCTACCAACTCTTTTTCTGAGGAAATTACCCTTTTCACCTCTTTATCATTCTTTCTCCATATTTCAGGTGGATAAGTAATACTTTCCGTAGTACCATCTGCATAGGTGTATTCTACAATTAATGGCATTGGTATTCCTCCTGGCTTATTAAAAGTAACTTCATAGAAATATTTTGGTTCTTTAACCGCTGCTCTTTCTTCAGCCGTCATATTGTCCATCATAAATTCTTTTAAAGTAGTAGATGTTTCAGAAGGTAATTTTCCTTTTAACTCGGGGTCAAAATCTTCGCTATCCTCCTCAGCTAGATAAATTAACGGAGGTAAATCCGCCTCGGTCATATTCCTAGAAGCCATATACTCCTCCATTTGCTTGGTAGGCTTATTAGAAACATAGTATTTTTTTACACCTTTAACTCCTATATCCACGTAATCCGTAGTATAGAACCAGCTTCTCCAATACCAATCCAAATCAACAGCTGAAGCATCTTCCATTGTTCTAAAGAAATCTTCTGGAGTCGGGTGCTTAAACATCCAACGTTGTGCATAGGTTTTAAAAGCATGGTCAAACAATTCTCTGCCCATAACGGTTTCTCTTAAAATATTTAAAGCAGTAGCTGGCTTTCCATATGCATTTGGCCCCAACTTATATACATTTTCAGGATTGGACATAATGGGTGAAATTGCACTTTGATCACCAGCCATATAAGGAACTATTTTAGCAGGATTTCCTCTTCTTGACGGATACTTGTCATTGGGAGCAATTATATCAGGATTTGCTTCACCAAATTCTTGTTCTGCAATGTATTGCATAAAGGTGTCCAAACCTTCATCCATCCAACCCCATTGGCGTTCATCAGAATTTACGATCATTGGGAAAAAGTTATGGCCTACTTCATGAATAATTACACTCATCATTCCGTATTTAACTCGGTCAGAGTAAGTACCATCCTCATTTGGTCTTCCATAGTTCCAGCAAATCATAGGATATTCCATCCCCTGATTCTTGGCATGTACCGAAATTGCTTTGTGGTATGGGTAGTCAAATGTGTGTGCAGAATAAGACTTTAAAGTAGCTGCAACCGCTTTTGTAGAAAGTTCTTCCCATAATGGGTTTCCTTCTTTTGGATACATAGAAACTGCCATTACATCTTTATTGCCAATCTTTACGGCTTGCATGTCCCAAATAAACTTACGGGATGTTGCGAAACCAAAATCACGTACATTGGTAGCCTTTAGTTTCCACGTTTTCTTCTTTTCAGAAAAACCTTTTTCAGCTGCCTCCGCTTCTTCTTGAGTAACAATCAAAACTGGCTTATCATATGATTTTTTTGCCTGTTCATAGCGTCTCATCATTTCTTTGGAGAACACCTCTTTTCTGTTTTGGAGTACACCTGTACCGTCCAAAATATGATCCGCAGGCACGGTAATATTTACTTCATAATCCCCAAAAGTAAGGGCAAATTCACCACTTCCCCAGAATTGATGGTTCTGCCATCCTTCCACATCACTATAAACGGCCATTCTTGGAAAAAACTGGGCAATTACATATGCATTGTTACCATCTTTTGGAAAGTGCTCATATCCAGACCTTGCCCTATCCACGGTATGGTTAGGAATATTGTACCACCATTTAATAGAAAAGGATACCTGCTCCTTACTTTTTAATGCTTGTGGAAGATCAATACGCATCATAGTCTGGTTAATAGTATAAGGTAAGGGTTTACCTGCTGCGTCTTTAACAAACTCAATATTAAAACCGCCATCAAAAGGGCTTCCCAAATATTGACCACTAAAAGTTCCTGTTTGGTATGCTAGTGGAACTCCTCCCCCATTTCTCAAAGGTGATTTAGAATCTTTAGCTCTAACATTCTGATCTAATTGTACCCAAAGAAATTCTAAATCGTCTGGTGAGTTATTTATATAGGTTATAGTTTCTTCCCCGTATATTTTAGTGTTCTTATCATCCAACTCAATATCCATCTTATAATTGGCCTGCTGTTGGTAATAATCTGGTCCTGGTGCTCCCGATGCGGAACGATATGTATTTGGAGTAGCAAACTCCTCATACATTTGCTTAAATTTACTCTGATTTAAGTGTCCAGGTTCTCTTTCTTTTTTCTCCTCTTCCTGTGCATTTATTGTAGCTGCAAACAGAAACAAAATAGCGGCAAAACAGTACTTCATTCTATTCATATTTTTCATTGATTAATTAGTGCTCGAAAATTAAAGTTTTTTTAACTAAATGTTAATTATTGTTATAATTTTAACATTCCTTTATTACTTTCCCGTATTAAAACAAAGCTTTTTTTAGTGCCATTTACTTTAAAATGGACCACATTCTGTTGTTCTTCAAATAAATCGAACAAAACCTCATTCTGTATTTCTATGGATTTAATAGTTGGAAAATTTACTTTCGGTATTTCCAGATAGCATATCATAATGTCATTATCATACTTTTTCCCTAAAAAAGTATAGGGTACAACTTCGCCATTAATTGTTACCACAAATTTGGATTTTAAGTACTTTTCTATATAATCCATTGCAATGGCAGACTCATCTTCCGTTGCCAGGTTTCCTTTTACACCATAACGTTCATCCAATACCTGTTCTAAATCATCAACAAATATTCGTGTAGTTATCTGCAGTGCATCTTCCTTTTCAGAATATTCAATATTGGTAACACTTAAATAAAATTTGTGTGCCGTAGTAAAAGCAAAAAGAGGAAGTAGTAATAATAGAATTCCCTTTTTAAGTTTCTTTTTCATATTAAATCTATATCAAAACAAAAATATGCAATCTGTATGCCAATTTTTTATTTAAACGAATTGTAATTTCGTAAAAATCAATCCAAGTAATTATTCTTTCTGTAATCCAAACTTTTCTTAGTTAGAAAATCCCAAAGCTTTAAATCATCATTACCACTAGCAAGGGTTATAAAAACAGAGTCTGCTTCACAATAGTACATAAAGTCAGAGATTTTTTCAGTAGGTATTCTCAGCTCATTAACAAAAAGAGAATCTACAATGGATTTTTGGGCGTTTGCAGTTAATCCATTTTTCTCATCTAGCTTTACTCGTTCTTTTAGCATTTTTGTCCTGCCACTTAATCTGTTCAATGTTTTGTTCAAATTAATGACAATAGCGGTTACATAGTAATATACAAACTTACCATTGTCGGCATCATTCAACTTATTTTCACTTTGTGTAAACTTCTTAACATTGGCATTTGGCAATTTTAAGGTTGATGCAGAAATTACGGGACCAATTTTTAAATCCCTAAGATCGTTCTTCAAATCACCAGACAAATTGTACGGACGTAAGACCACCTCATCCAACTCATTGGTGAATTCTTCCATTAATACGGTAATATAACTGCTCTCTAGAACTAAAGCCGTAATAATTAGCATTTTTCTTTTTAATTGAACCGCTGTAAAAAGTAAAGTATCATTGAGAGCAACACTTATTTTAAAACTTCCCAGGCCATCTGTAATGGTAGCTTTATTATTACTTAGGTTTTGTATGTGTACATCTACTATCTTATTATTATTGACCTGAACCTCACCCTGCAACAATTTTCCATTTTCTTGCCCATTGGCACAAAAACCAACTAAAAGAAAAATAAGGATAATGTTGCTCTGTCTTATCATTTTTTTAACCTGTAGTGTTTCAAATTTTGACAATGCAACGTATAGTATTTTATTTAAAGTGATAGAGGTAAACATTATTCCAGTTCATTGTTCTTTCTATAAACCAAACTCTTGTTTTTTAAGAATTCCCATATTTTTAGTTGGTCGTGAGTGTCCACAATAGCGTTAAAACTAGAATCTACCTCACAGAAGTACATAAAATCATTAATCTTTTCTAGAGGTATTTTTAATTCTGAAACATAAAGGGAATCCACATAAAAATTAGTGACCCTCTGTGTACGTGCATATTGCTTATCTATAGCAACACGATTTCTAAGCATTTTGTTACGACCGGTGAGTTCATTTATGAGAGGGTTAAAAGGTAAGTTTAACAACATCCCTACATTAAATTTTGGCATGGCTGCCTCTTTTAATAGGCGTTCGCTTTGCGTAAAAGTTTTGGCATTTGCATTGGGCAGACCTAAAGTACTTGCAGAAACTACTGGACCTATTTCTAAAGACGCCATATCCTTGGAGAGGTCACCAGATAAATTAAAAGGCCGCACCACTACCTCGTCCAACTCGTTCCTAAATTCTTCCAAAGGAACATAAATAAGATTGCTCTGCATCATTTCCTGTGATATAACCAATCGTTTTCTTTTGTATTGTACAGCCGAAAAAAGCAGAGTATCGTTCTGTTTTACCACAATTTTAAAATACCCCTCTTGGTCAGTAATGGTGGCTCTACCACTGGTAGTATTCATAACATGTACATCTGCAACATCCTTGTCATCGCTCTGTACTCTACCTTCCAGTTCATGTGAAAAGAAATTTTGTGCGCTCAATGAAGCGCTTATCAAAAAAAGAACTGTAAAAAGCTGCTTACCTTTCCTCATTCAGTTGGGTTAAGTACAACTTACTTTTATCTACCAAAAAATCAATCAATTCAAATTCATTCTGCTTTTTTAGCAAGGATTGCTCTGGTATTTGGGTATCACAGTAATAAAGAAAGTCGTCTATTTTTTCTTGTGGCAATTGTAGGTCTGTCACAAAAAAAGCATCATCATAAACTTGTCGCAATACTTCACTCATTTTAAGTGTTACCTTTTCTTCAGAATTCTTGTTCTTGGATTTCACCAACGCCTTAAAAATGTTCACAAAATTTATCCCGTCCTGCATACCCCTTTCTGTCTGGGATTGGGCAATGTTCACTACTTCCGTGGTACGGTCTATTTCATAGTCAAACTCCTTAAAATCCTCATTCTGCATTTCCAAAAATTTCTTTTGGTTCTCAGGTGTTACCACTACTTCATCAAGCTCCGTCACCTTTTCATTTACTTCTACTACCAAGCGGTTGTTTTTTAAAATTTCTGGAGTGATTTTAACAATCATTAATTGATAGTTCACGGCCATAAAAATTAATTCGTCCCCCTCTTTTACCCTAATGATAAACTCCCCATTTTCATTGGTGATGGTGGCGCTATCCGTAGTCGTATTAATCACATTTTCGTTTACGACATTGCTGTTCCTATAAAGCACTTTCCCTCTAAGAAGGGTTCGCTCATCATCCTGAGAATGAATCAGTAAAAAAGAAAAAAGACAGAAAAAAATCAATAATTTGGTTTTCATATAGAACAACTTTGGGATAAAGAAAATACAAGTTAGCGTTAATATAAAATTGGTACAATTAAACTTTTGTTAATGTGTCTTTTTGTTAAAGTAAGTGTCTAAAAAAATAGATCTGTTCAGTTCACCGACTTGTGGTGCATTTTGTACCTTAAAATTAGGTATATAGTCCTATATCGTTATTTTTGTTTTTACACTAATTTCTTTGAAAACACTACTATGAAACTGAAAATACTATCCTTTTTCTTTCTGTTTTTTTGTTTTATTTCTGTTCACTCTCAGATAAAAATTGGAGACAATCCGCAAAATATAGATACTTCTTCTGTATTAGAATTAGAAAGTACTACCAGAGCGTTTGTGGTAACACGGGTCACAACCGCCCAAATGAATGCCATAAGCCCTTTGCAAGGTGCCTTGGTATACAATACTGATACGTTATGTTTTCATTATTACGATGGTACGGAATGGATTAATCTTTGTGGTAGTAACGAAGAAGAAAGTGTATTAACATTTACCACTGAAGCGGTTGAAAATGACATACAAACTGTTGTAATTACGCAAACAGGTGACAATTATAATTTTGAGGTAGGCCAAATAACGGGGAGCAACATTGCAGATGGTACCATTAACGGATTTTTAGACATTCAACCAGGTTCTATATCCGACCTACAGTTACAGGCCAACTCCGTAGGGCAAGAAGAATTGCAGGATAATACGGTAGCAGATTTAGAGATAGATTATGACCAAGTGACCTTAGCGGATTTTACAAATGATGCAGGCTATGTTACGGCAAGTGAAATTATAAGTACAGAGTCTGGAAATGTACTTAGTGACAATAATGGAGCATTTTACGATGATAGCGCGCTACAAAATAATATTGCCACTAATGCTGGAAATATACAGACCAACATAGATGGTCTTGCAGATCATATTTTAGCCGATGAAGATACAGATACGACCAATGAACTATTGACCAATGTAGAATTACAGGGTAATAACCTAGTTTTAACCGAAGGTGCTAATCAACAAATTGTGAGTTTGGCAAGTTTTAACAATACAGGGAGTGATAACCAAACTCTTAATCTTGTAGGTGACCAATTGAGCATTACAAATGGAAATACTGTTTCTCTAAACAGTTTTTTGGACAATACGGATGAACAACAATTGAGCATCAATCCAGCAGGCACAAGAATATCCTTAACAGATGGTGGTTTTGTTGACCTACCTCCTGGGGCTATTGATACAGATGAACAAGATTTGAGCCTAGCAGGAAACACCTTAAACATAACTAACGGCGCAGGTGTAGATCTAACTCCAATCTTAGGAGGTGCCAACACTGATGAGCAAGATTTGAGTCTGGCTGGCAACACCCTGAACATTACGAATGGTACAGGTGTAGACCTAACTCCAATTCTAGGTGATGTTGATACTGACGAACAAGATTTAAGTCTGGCTGGAAATACATTGAACATTACAGATGGAGCGGGAGTAGATTTGACTCCCATTTTAGGAGGTGTCAATACAGATGAACAAGACCTTAGCTTAACTGGTAATATAATAAACATTACTAATGGAGCGGGAGTGGATTTAACTCCTATTTTAAGTGACAGTCAAGATTTATTAAATGTTCTAACCCTTGGTAATGATGCTGGAGGCTTACAAATTGAAAATTTGTCGGATCCAGACGATCCACAAGATGCCGCAACATGGAATTATGTTGAAACTAGAATTGCTACTATTTTAGCAACTGGAGGAGTTGACGGTGTAATATCCAATGTTACTCCTTCTGTAACAGGAATTGACTTTTTTGGCACCAACGGCGGCTTCAACGGTAGCGTGGACCTAGATGCGAACTTTGCGACCGATACCGAACTCGCTAATGCAGCAAGCGGAAGTATCACATCATCCTCGCTAACAGTCAGCGGTGGTACAAATGCAGCTTTTAACAATGTTACAATTGAAATACCTGCCAATAGCATTACACAAGGAGAAATTGGAAACAATGCAGTTGGGCCAGGTGAAATACAATCCGATGCAGTTTCTTCAGATGAAATTGAAGATGATAGTATTACAAATGCCGATATTGCCTCAGGAGCAGCAATTGATGGTAGTAAAATAATACCAAATTTTGTAGTTCAAATTGATGCGGCTGCAGGTATAACTTCTGGGGGTAATATCTTAATGAATGGAAATACTGTAGTTCCCGATTATGTATTCCAAAAATATTTTAAAGGAAACTCAAGTTTAAAAGAAAGCTACAATTTCCTTGATTTAGAAGAAATTGAAATTTTTATAAAAAAATACCATCACTTACCGGGAATCAAATCTGCGGAAGAAGTAAAAAATGATGGGGTGTGGAATTTAAGTGAATCCAATATCCTAAACCTAGAAAAAATAGAAGAGCTTTTTCTACATACCATAGAGCAGGAGAAAAAAATAAAAGCATTACAATCCAAAAATGAGACCCTTTCCCAAGAATTGGCGTCCCTTAAAAAGGATTTGGCAGAAATAAAGGCCTTAATAAAAGCCAACAACTAATAATGAAAAAGTACCTTTACATACTCTTTCTATTTTTGGTTTGTACCTCCCAAGCCCAAACTGCCCTATACAACAGTGGCAACATTAGAATACATGAGGAAGGGCAATTGGGTTTCCATACCAACCTCATAAACAATGCTCCTTTTGATGAAAATGTAGGTTTGGCAGGGTTCTATGGCAACATCCCAATAGAAGTCTCTGGTGCCTTTATGCCTATTTTCTATGATGTGGAACTGGCAAGCGTTGCTGGTGTTACCCTAAATACAATGGTTAGTGTCTCCAATAATTTTAATTTTATTACTGGTAATATCTATACCCCAAGGATAAATAAATCAATTTTCATAAATTTTCTTGAAAACTCGTTTTACAATGGGGGAAGCAACTTCTCATATATAGACGGGTATACAAACATAACCAATAATGATTTTTTCACATTCCCTGTCGGTGATGATGGTAGGCTACGCCCTTTGACCATAGAATCTGGCACTATAAACCCCCTTGCAAAATGTGCCTATTTTTTTGAGGATCCCAACATACCACTGTTTTTTGACAATGGTTTTAATACGGATATATCAGAAACCAATTTTTTGAGTATTAGCACACAGGAATTTTGGAAACTGGAAGGTTCTCAATCTTCAAAAGTGACCCTCACTTGGGATGCTCTAAGCAGTGTCATTGTGTTAGGGGAAACTTTAGAAGACCTTAAAGTAGTAGGGTGGAGAAAATCCAGCAGTAGCTGGGTCAATTTGGGCAACACCAATGTAGAGGGTACATTAGATTCGGGCTCCATTACTTCAGATTCGTTTACACCAAATAATTACGAGATCATTACAATCGGTGGAACCAACAGTCTGTATGAGAACCTAAGTTCATCTACACTAGATAACTATTTTATGTCTCCCAATGGAGATGGTATAAATGACACGCTTATTATAGAAGAATTGGAGCTTTCTCCAAACAATTCTATTTCAATTTACACCCGTGCCGGACTCAAGGTATTTGAAATGAAAAATTACACCAATGAGTTTAATGGTGTTTCCAATATTAATAATTTTGTTGTAAACAGAGAACAAGGATTACCAGAGGGCCTATATTTCTATATTTTATCATTAGACGATTTAGGTCTTAATTACCAAGGATTTTTGTTTTTGGACCGATAATTTATTGTTCGATAAAGGCCATTAAAAATCGACAAATAGTACGTCCTTACTGAGTTTACAACATATCTCCCTGATTTCACAACATTAAATATATAACCCCAGTTGAGTGCCATATTTTTATGATGTGTAACACATCCCCACTAAAAAATGGCCCCTATTTTTAAAAGAATCATTTTCCTACTGGCTTTTATAGCATTCACAAATGCAAATGCCCAAGTTAAAATCGGTGAAAACCCCAATACAATTAATTCCGCATCCATTGTGGAATTGGAAAGTACTTCTAAAGCGTTAGTACTAACCAGAGTTACAACCTCACAAATGCAAAACATTGTTCCTCTCTATGGTGCAATGGTCTATAATATAGAAACACAGTGTGTACACTTTTTCAATGGTACTCAATGGAACAATTTATGCTCTGGAGGAACTGGTTCTAATGACATTACATTTGTTGATAATGGCGATGGAACTTTTACAGTAAATTATTCAGACGGAGATTCATTTACTTCAATAGACTTAACAGGACCAGCAGGTGCTGACGGAGCTGACGGAGCTGACGGAGCTGACGGTGCAGACGGTGCAACGGGGCCAGCAGGGCCAATAGGACCGGCAGGGGCTGACGGAGCTGACGGTGCAACGGGACCAGCAGGACCAATAGGACCGGCAGGGG
>NZ_JBWFBN010000013.1:0-102379 GCF_056326165.1 Saonia sp. | reverse complement strand
CAGTTCCCGCTACTAGAATAAAAAGGCTTCATGGAAATGTGAAGTCTTTTTTATATTAATCGATTTAAATTACTTTCAATTCTTTTCCCACTTTTATAAATGCCCTAACTGCTTTTTTAATGTGCTCTTTTTCATGTGCAGCTGAAAGTTGCACACGTATTCTTGCTTTCCCTTTAGGCACAACAGGATAGAAAAACCCGATTACGTAAATTCCTTCTTCCAACAACATTTCGGCAAACTTTTGTGCCAAAGTGGCATCGTACATCATGACCGGGACAATTGGGTGGTTTCCATCAACAATATCAAAGCCAGCTTTGGTCATTTCTGCCCTAAAGCAGGCAGTATTTTCTTCCAACTTGTCCCTGAGCTCAGTTGTTGAGCTCAGCATCTCCAGTACTTTAATGGAGGCACCAACAATACTTGGGGCCAGTGTATTGGAGAACAGATAAGGTCTGGACCGTTGTCTTAGCATTTCCACAATTTCCTTCCGGGCAGCCGTAAAACCTCCTGAGGCCCCACCTAGGGCCTTTCCGTAAGTGCTCGTAATTATGTCTATACGGCCCATTACATTTCTATATTCATGGGTTCCTCTCCCAGTCTTACCAATAAACCCAGTGGAATGACATTCATCTACCATGACCATTGCCCCATATTCTTCGGCTAAGTCACATATCTTATCCAACTGAGCTATGGTACCATCCATTGAAAAAGAACCATCCGTAACAATAAGTTTTCTTCTACAATCTATAGAGAGCTTTAATTGCTCTTCTAAGTCTTGCATGTTGTTATGTGCATATCTAAATCGTTTGGCTTTACATAGTCTAATCCCATCAATTATAGAAGCATGGTTCAAAGCGTCTGAGATAATTGCATCCTCTGCACCAAGTAGTGGTTCAAAAACACCTCCATTTGCATCAAAAGCAGCGGCATATAAAATACAATCTTCCATTCCTAAGAATTCGGCGGTTTTCTTTTCTAATTCTTTATGAATATCCTGTGTGCCACATATAAAACGTACAGAGGACATTCCATATCCATGGGAATCTATAGCCTCTTTACTTGCCTTAATAATTTCTGGATTAGACGAAAGCCCCAAATAATTATTTGCGCAAAAGTTCAATAAATGGGTCGAAGATTCTGTATCTATAACCGCTCCTTGAGAAGTAACAATAACCCTTTCAGATTTATACAGCCCTTCAGTTTTTATTTCCTGAAGTTCCTTTTGAAGTTCATCTTTTATATTAGAAAACATATCTACTAGATTTAGAAAATGAATGTTGTTTTTTATTGTTTAGAATGTACTTATGGGACATGGGCTTTGTATTTTTGCTTTAGCTTTTCAATCATGATATTGGTGATTTTATCCAAGTTATATTCTGGTTTCCATCCCCAATCACGATTTGCCTCTATGTCTTTTATCGTTTTTGGCCATTTTGATGCAATATCTTGCCTATAATCGGGAATATATTTCACCTCAAAATTCGGATATAATTTCCTAATGGAAGTTACAATCTCTAATGGAGAAAAACTAACTCCAGAAATATTGTATGAGGTTCTAATTCCAATATTCTCTTTTGGGGCATCCATCAATTCCAGGGTGGCTCTAATAGCATCATCAATAAAAATCATGGGCAAAGTTGTATCCTCTTTCAAAAAACAAGTAAAAGGTCCTTGTTTGACCGCTTCATGGTAAATTTCGACAGCATAATCTGTTGTTCCACCACCAGCACTGGATTGATACCCAATAACACCAGGGTATCGTAATGATCTAATATCCAACCCATATTTTTCAAAATAATACTGCCCCCAATTCTCACCAGCTGCTTTACTTATACCATAAGAGGTCAGTGGATTTAAAGGTTCGTTATTTCCTGTATCCTCGTGAGCAGCCGTTGGACCAAAAACAGCAATCGAACTTGGAAAAAATATTTTTTCAATTCCATTTAACCGTGAAATCTCCAAAACGTTTAATAGTGCTTGCATATTAATATCCCAGGTTTTTAAAGGTTCCTTTTCACCACTAGCTGATAAAATGGCTGCTAAATGATAGATCTCTTTAATTTGATATTTATGCACAATGTCTTCCAAACACTGTATATCGGTCACATCTAATAGCTCAAAAATTCCATCAAAATCTTCTCTTGGTCTTAAGTCCGAAGCAACAATGTTTTCCTTTCCATATTTATTTTGAAGCGATTGTGTTAACACTGTTCCCAGTTGACCATTTGCCCCAATAATTAAAACTGCTTTATTCATTTAAATAAAATATTTATAAAAGCATTATTTACTGACAAAAATAATAAAAACAATTTTTTATTTATAAATATTGTGATATTACAGCTAATTTTACTGAATATTATTATTATAACCATTTTTTTAACTTAATTTACTTTGATTTTCATTCAAATACAATAATAGACAAACACAGGAAATGGAACAATTAGATAAAACCGATATTACCATTCTTAGAATTTTGCAGGAAAACGCAAAAAAAACAGCTAAAGAAATTGCAGAAAACCTCAACTTAACTGTATCCCCAGTTTATGAGAGAATTAGAAGATTGGAAAAACAGGGGTACATTAAAAAGTATGTGGCATTACTTGATAAAAAACTTATTGATTTATCTGTAACGGCAATTTGTCAAGTCTCCATGAGGTACCACGACGAATCCTTTATAGAAAAGTTCGAAACCCAAATACAAAGTCTAAATGAAGTACAAGAATGTCATCATATGGCTGGAAAAGTAGATTTTATTTTAAAAATCAACACTAAAAGCTTAGAGGGCTACCATAATTTTGTTAAGCACAAGCTTTCCAAAATTGAAAATATTGGGGTATTAAACAGTTCTTTCGTATTAAAAGAAATTAAGCAAAACTCTGAATTTAATATTTAATTAACCCCCTTAAAAAAATAAGCCCCTAAATTTAATTTGTATTTTTAGAAATACCCAAAATCAAAAAAATATCTTGAAACATCTATATAAAACAGTAGTTTTTTTGTTCTTATTAATAAGTGCTTCTTACCTAAGGGCACAAAATAGCCAACAAGATTCTATAAAAGTATGTTTTGATAGAATAAAAGTTCTTATCGATAATAAAGACAAGTATAATGATGATTTTGTTACTTCTGAACTCCTCTTGGAAAAGATAAAAACGAGTGTAGGCATAGAAAAAATAAATATACTACTTAAACTCTGCACTTTAAATAAGTATAAATCTATTGGTACAGCAAAAGAACATAACGACGAAGCATTGCAGCTATCAAAACAAATTGGCTATAAAGAAGGGGAATATAAAGCAAAATACAACCAAGCATATTTAGCCTTTGTACAAGGTGATTTTGATAATTCCCTAAAGTTGATTGAAAACATAGATGGAATTATTGATTACAAAAAATTTCCAGAAAGTTTTGCGGACCTAAAAACATTAAAATCTGACATTCATGCAGAAAAAGGAGAGTATGATATGGCTCTTGAAACTGGCTTAAAATTGTTAGACATTGCTGAAAAGTCCAAAAACGAATATATCTTCATGAAAGCCCATGCCGCTCTATCTCATTATTACCTAAGACATGAAAATTATTCAAAAGGACTAAGCCATTGCCTAATAGGCTTGGACTACTTAATTGAACATAGACAAGTTCATCTTCTTTTTCAAAAAGTAGATGAAATAGCAAGAATGTCTGGAAAATTAGGTGATATAAATGGAGCTTTAGAGGCTTATTCTTTTTATCTAAAGATGGAAGATGAATTATATTCTCCAGGAAGTTATATTCAAAGTGTTGTATATATGAACATGGCAGACGTTTATATGTCTAACGGAGATTTTAGTAAATCTCAGAATTATATATCCAAATCGTTATCCATGATTTATACTAACAATTACAAGTTTAGGACGCCAAGGGCATTGACATTGCAAGCCGAACTTAGCTTAAAAACTGGGTACACATCTAATGCTATCCTTAACTATGAGAAGAGTATTGAGGCCGCAGAAAACATTAATGCCTTTGACGTAATAAAATCCAATAGCCTTATTCTAGTTAATTTATATGAAAAGACAAATAAGCCCTCAAAGGTCTATGAATATAAAACGTTACATAAAGCCATTAAAGACTCTTTGTTCAACAATGAAAAGGAACAAAGAATAATTATTTTGGAGACGAGAAGAAAAATCAAAGAAGCAAACCAAAAGCAGAAAATTTTAGAGCTCCAAAACTTAGCCAATGAGGCAAAATTAAATACCATAATAACAATACTCACATTCCTATTGATTATTACCGCTTTTATTGTGTTTTCATATGTAAAGGTGAAGGAAAAAAATAAGCTGTTATATAAAAGAACTATTGAACTTGCTGAAATTCAATTAAAAATAACTGAAGGCATTTCTATAAATGTAACTGATAAAAAAGAATCTATACCACCTGTAGATGAACCTCAAAAAACAAATCATCCAATAGACTCAAACATCAAGGAAATAATATTAGATAGATTGGAAAAACTCGAAAAGGAGAATTTCTTTATTGACTCTAATTGCAATTTACATCAGCTGTCAGAGAAGTTAAAAACAAATTCAAAATACTTGTCCCAAGTAATAAATCAAGAAAAAGGTTCTAATTTCAATAATTATATCAACGGACTAAGAATAAATTATCTCTTGGGAAAACTACTTAAAGATGAGGAATTTAGAAATAGCAAGTTAAGCTATATAGCAGTATCCGTAGGTTATAACAATCTAAACACATTCAATTCGGCCTTTAAAAAAAGACAAGGAATTCTTCCTTCTTATTTTATTAATGAGCTCAACAATGAGTCAAACATAAAAGTTTAAAGTATTAGAAGGAATTCTCTTTAAGTCAATAAATTTGATTATATACAAACAAGAAAGGTAACACCAAAATTGATATTACCTTTCCAGAAAATTAAAACTAAACTAACTCACTAATTATCAAATAGACTTTTAATATATATATATGACTTGTACCCGTAATAAAGTCAATAAATCTATCTAAACAATATATCGTTAGAAGTAAACAAGTTAAAGCAATACCAACCAAACACATAAAGTTTTGGTTGCAAAGACCTTAAAATTCATGAATTTTGGAGAATGGGAAATTATATATTCCAATCCCACTCAAAAGTGGCTTATAAATCATCTTTTTTATAAATTAAAACCCTGTCCCTATTCTGTGTGACTATATATAAAAAACCTCCTGTTGCATTTTTTACCTGCGATATTGCCTTTGAATCTCCTGGAGTTATAAAACCACTATCCAGCTCTTCAATTGGTTTAAAATCACCTTTTCCATTCCCCTTTAAAAGCAAACCATTAAAAGCATCATGCCTTCCTATGAAGGTCTCATTACCAAAATCATTGCCAACAAGAATTAAATCCAAATTATTATCATTATCTATATCCGCAGTTATCACCCCATTTATAGGGGCTTTTTGTGCCTCCGCAGGCAATACATGCAATTTAAATTTTCCGTTTCCCAAATTCTCAACATAACTTGTCTTATCGTAGTTGCCAATTAATTTGGTAACATCTTTTAGTTCTTCCGTATTTAACAAATCTTCTTGTGTAGCAACTGCGTATTCTTTGTATAAACTAAACTTAGACCTAAACAAAGGGCTTTGCCCAAAAAGGTCTGCCCAAAAATTTACCGGGAAAGATTCATATACTCCTTCTTGATTTCTTAAATAGGCAAACATAACTGGATCTATACTCCCATTATCATCATAGTCCTTCGCCAATATAGTCACTGGTCGTTCTTTAGAAGGTTGATAAAAATTATTAGAACCCATATTTCCAACCAAAAAATCAAAATCCCCATCATTATCAAAATCTTCGGAAACAATACTTTCCCACCAACCTAAATAATTTTCTAATCCAGATGCTTCTAATTTAGAAAACGAAGTTCCATTGTTTACCAAAATACTTATCTCCATAAATTCCCCTACCACTACCAAATCCTGAACATCATCATTATTTACATCTGTCCAAACAGCATCCGTAACCATACCAATGTTTCTAAGATCTTTAGCCAATACATCAGTAACATCTTCCAGTTTTCCTCTATTGTTTTTCAACAAAAAACTCTTCTCTGGAATAGGGTATTGAGCAACTGGTGTTCTTCCTCCAACAAACAAATCTACAAAGCCATCATTGTCATAATCCATTGCTTTAACAACGCATCCACTTGCTTGGATGCTAGGTATTTTATCATTAGAAAAAATAAAATTTCCACGACCATCATTTATCATCAATCTATCGGCATATAGATTTTCCTTTCCTAAAAACTCATTACTTCCGGATACCAGATACAAATCCAAATCTCCGTCATTATCCAAGTCAAATAATACCATACTCTCTTCTTCATATTCCTTATCCTCTGATTCTGTAAAAAGAGATTTTTCCATAAAAGTACCATCAGCAGTTTGAAAGAATATGGTGGGTGAATATGTGGCTGAGCTTCCAATTATAAAATCTTCATATTTATTGCCATCTATATCGCCAACAGCAATACATGGTCCATTTTGCGAGAGCTTATGCGGTAATATCCGCTGCAAACTATAATCCACAATGTCTTTTTCTTTATGTTCGTAGTCTACACCGACCTCTTTAGATACTTCCACGAACAAGGGTTGTTTCTTTTCATTTTGAAAAAATGGAAATGGCAGTGTTGAAAATTCTATTGCCTTTGAGTCTTTATAATCCAATAAAAGAGTTTGATTTCTATCAACCTCTTTTAATTCTTGAAACCTACCATCTGGCCATAAAACTGCAACTGATTCTATGTTAGCGACTTCCCCAATGCCAAAATGAGCTATTTCATCTACCGATGACATATACCCCCTTGTAAGATAATGTTCATAATATTGAGCTTTACCTTCTCCATACTTAATAGTTATTTTTGTGCCAAGACCCATTTCATTATTCTTTGGCCCATTAAACTTTATATTAAGAAAACCATTCTTGGAACTTTTCCCAACTTGATTATTTTTAAAGACAAAGGCTTCCTCATTAATATTGTTCACCACATAATCTAAATCCCCATCCTTGTCCAAATCCACGAACGCAGCACCGTTTGAGAAGGATGGAATATTTAACCCCCAATACTCACTCACATCATCAAAAGTACCATCGCCATTATTCATAAAACCATAATTTGGTATTTTAACAATTGGTATAGAGTCCATAATTTTTCCAGGGCTTAAAAAAGGAGCCATGCCGACCCTAAAATCACCAAAATCTTTATCGGTTATATCTCTTGGAAAACCATTGGTAATCAATAAATCTCTATATCCATCATTATCTACATCCATAAATAATGGAGACCAACTCCAATCTGTTTTTGCCATGCCCGCCATGAGTCCAACTTCGCTAAAAGGAACGCCAACACCATTGCCTTGATGTAGCATGTTTCTCATATATTGATGTTCATAATCAAACCTTTTATTCAATACATAATTAATATAATTATTGTTTCCGATGGTCGTTTTCATTCTATAGTTTGTCTCACCCAACATATCCAATGTGACTATATCTAAAAAACCATCATTATTATAGTCTGATATATCACATCCCATAGAGAACTTACTCTGATGCTTTATATAGTCTTTTATATTATTTGAAAAAGTGCCATCACCATTATTGATATATAATAGATCGTTTGTTAAATAATCATTGGATATATGCAGATCTGGCCAACCATCATAATTAATATCTGCAACTGCAATTCCCAATCCAAAACCTTCAATAGTGATTCCCGCCTTAACAGTAACATTGGAAAATGTTCCGTCTCCATTATTATGGTACAAACGGTCATTGCTTACTGCGGAACCATCCATAACTTTAGGTCTATAATTTGTAGGCAGTGTATGTGTCTGTTCATTGTTTAAAACATAAAGATCCAAAAAACCATCTTTATCATAATCAAAAAAAGTAGCTCCCATACTATTACCAGGCGCATCAATTCCATATTCTGAAGCCATTTCTTTAAATACCGGTATTCCTTTTTCATTTATCCCTTGGTTCATATAAAGGAGGTTTCTTCTTTTTTCCTCAACTTCTGACATTGCGACAGCAATATAAATATCCTTATACCCATCTGAGTTCAAATCAACTATAGTTACGCCAGTACACCATCTATCAGCAGCTTCTATACCTCCTTCAATGGATACATCATCAAACTTAAAATCACCATCGTTTAGATAAAGTTTATTAGGAACTTGGTTCCCAGTAAAAAAAAGATCGGGAAAACCGTTATTGTCAAAATCCGCAACAGCCACTCCTCCTCCATTAAAAATATATTCTTCGGTTAAAATATTTACGCTATCTGTTTCTACAATTGAATTGTTGAATTTTATCCCAGATTCTTCAGAAGTGATTTGCTTAAAAAGCTTTTCTTGATTTTTGACACATGAAACCAAAAATGTAACTATTAGTATAATGTAGTAGATTTTTTTCATGAGATAATTAATACAAAATAGAGTTGAGTATATGTAATTAGGAAATCCATAAATCACTTTTTAAAATTCCTTAGTTTGTAAATTACAAAAAAAGACCATGAGGGTTAATACCCATCATGGCCTATTTTATTTTGCACCATAAATTGGCAACTATTTTAATTTAGTAAGCAGGGTCCTGGGTCAATGTTGGCTGACCATCAACTGCTGATCTATCGATTGCCTCAATAGGTATTGGGAAATATTCATGCTTTCCTGCAGTAAAAGTTTTTCCTACTAAATAAGACCTATGTTCAGATTCGCTAGCAATATAATTATTCAGCACCTCGGCAGATACACCCCATCGTTGCAAATCAAAGAAACGGTGGCCTTCCATGGCAAACTCCAGTCGAGTTTCAAAACGAACTGCCTTTCTCGCTTCAACAGGATCTGTCCAGGCTGTATCGTATGTAGCAATGTCATAATTTGCAGCGGGTGTTCCTTCCTCAACAGTAAAGTCGTTACGTTCTGCACCTTGCACAGCTCTTGGTACAAAACCATCAGAATTGGCTGCTCTAGTTCTAATTAAATTTACAAGTTCTCTTGCTCGCTCCAAATTACCTAATTCAACTTCTGCTTCAGCCAACCATAGATAAATCATATCCAAACGCATGTATCTATAATTATTGGCAGATAGGTTTCCCCAACCACCTTGTCCAAAAGCTTCTGGTTCTGCAACATGTTTCATAGAAAAGAATGGACCGGCATATGATAAATCTCTTACAAAATCTGTTTGATAAATTTTGAAATTTTTATACAAAATACCTGGACGGCCCACAGTGTGATCCAACCTTGGATCTAAAGTTCCAGTATATGTTGATAATGTTGTTGTAGCATCCACATCTGCAGGTACATCCGCATCATCAAAAGTATCCAACATAGGCAAGCCATTTTCTGTTTTATAAGCATTCACCAAGTTCTGAGAGGCTTGGTAAAAACCGCAACAACCCCATGGATCTGTATAAGGATGTGCCAAACCAATACCTCTATTAGAATTATCTCCAGAAGCACTACTTATAGCAAATTGAACTTCAAAAATAGATTCTGCATTGTTACGCGTGGCTACTAAGAAATTATCTTCAAACTTATCCATTAGTGTAAATGGTCCGTTATCCACAATATCATCTAAAATCACTTTAGCTTCCGCCATCTTAGTTGTATTTGGTGCACCATTGGAATCAAACCCCTGATAAATCTTTGCTTTCGCCAAGAAAGCTTTAGCTGCCCAACTTGTTGGTCTTCCCACATCACTTTGAGATGCCGGAAGAACGGCCGCAGCTGCCTCAAGATCAGCTTCAATTAATGGCCAAATCTCCCTGTCATTAGGAACCTTAGTGCTTTCTAAATCATTCAACACAAAATTCTCATCACTTACATAAGTTGGCATTCTCCACATTTTTCTTGCTTCAAAATGAAACAATCCTCTCAAAAATCTGGCCTGAGCAATAATCTGTGCCTTATCAGCCTCGCTAATACCCTCAACTACAGCAACTGTATTGATTACATTATTCGTCGCCGCAACCCCCTTATACAATCCTCTCCATTTATCTCTAATGTGAATGTTGAACGACTGAAAATCATATGCTTCAATAAAGGACTGTTCTGGCTGATCCCCTGCATCTGTACCCTTTAAAGCATCATCAGAAGCAATATTGAATACCCAAGCATGGATATCACTATGCCATGTTTGACCTTCAAGACCACCTCCTGATAACATATTATAAGCTCCAAGTAGTAATCCTTCAACTCCTTCTGGCGTTGCTACATCTCCCTCACTGAAACTACCCTGAGGTTCTCGAGTCAAAAATTCATCACTACAACCTGTAATAAACACCATAATGGTGAGACAGGCGATGAAGATTAAATTTCTTTTTTTCATAATATATATATTTTGCATTAAATTAATTTAAAGTAACATTAAGACCCAATAAGAAGGTACGAGATACTGGCAAGAATCCTCCATCATACCCAAGATTGGTATTATTACCAGTTTGAATCTCTGGATTTAAACCGGAATAATTCGTGAACGTTGCCAAGTTCTGACCTTGTACATAGATAGCAGCCCTTGTTAACCCAATTGTAGAAAGTATATGTTCAGGAAAATTATAGGTCAATTGAACATTTTTAAGTCTAAAGAAGCTACCATCTTCAATAAAATATGAAGAAGGTCTACTGCTTATTTGATCATTGGCGTCCATAATTGGAGTAGTTGCTCCAGGATTTGCAGCAGTCCATTGAGCTACGGGAGCGGTAGGGTTAGCTGGTTGCCAAGCATCATACAATGCCCTTTTTGACCTGTTACCTTGAAAGGTGTTAAAATCTGCAAAGTAGCGAACATAGTTATATATCTCGTTTCCTTGAGATCCGTTACCGAAAATATTCAAAGCAAGGTTTTTGTACGTAAAATCAATATTAATACCATATGTAAAATCTGGGTGAGGATTACCAATAACTGTACGGTCGTCATCGTTAATTTCACCATCATTATTAATATCAGTCACTTTTAATTTACCTGGCGCATTATAATCTCCATATTCTGGCCAAGCATCAGCTTCAGCTTGAGATTGGAATATACCTTCTGTTTTGAAACCATAAAACGAAGATAAGGGTGATCCAGCCTGCGTAACCGTTAAAGCTGGAACTCTTCTTGAGCTACCAAAAAATCTCGTGTCAGGACTATCGCTCAAATAATCAACATTATTTGTGTAAGCAGATAAATTAGCATTGATACTATATCCAAAATCTCCTTGCTGATTACTATAACCCAAGCCTAAGTCAATACCTTTGTTTGTTAAACCACCAACGTTAAACCTTGGTTCATCAGCTTGTCCTGCAGTATAGGCAACTGGAACTTGAAATAGCATATCTGTTGTAATTCGGTTCCAAACATCTAGGTTGAAATTTACCTTGTTATCAAACATAACCAAATCCAGACCTAAGTTATTGGATGTTGTGGTCTCCCATTTTGCATTAGGATTACCAAATGCTCTGGTAGAAAAACCTATCGTAGGTGATCCTGTTGAACCATCAATTGGATACCCCCCCGTAAGTATGTCTGAACGGAATGTAGTAAAGGCATTGTAATCTCCAATTTGCTGATTCCCAGTTTTACCCCAGCCATATCTAATTTTCATATCATTAATCCAATCTAAACCATCCATAAAGTTTTCGTCTGAAATTCTCCAACCTACACTAAATGCTGGGAAAACAGCACTTCTCGAGGCAGACTGAAATCTTGAAGAAGAATCATTTCTAAGTATAAACTGAGCTAAATACCTTCCTTGATAATCATAGTTTAGTTTACCAAATTGAGACCAAAGGGAATAATCTTGCTCTACATAACCATAGTTAGAAGAAGTGGTTGCATTCCCTAAATCTAAATAGCTAAGAATATTGGCTGTTTCAAAAGCAAATCGCTGACGGCCTGCACCAAAACGTTCCTCAAATTGTTGTATTGACTCTACCCCTACATAGGCTTTAAAATTATGAACATCATTAAATGTTTTTGAATAACTCAATGTATTGGTCCAAGTCCATTGATATTCATATTCTTCACGAGAATTTGAGCTATTGATAAAATTACCCTCTACATATTCTGGTTGTGGACGACCCAAGTCTCTTTGGCGTTGACCACGAATATCAACCCCAAAACTAGAGCGCATGCTTATATTTGGAGTAATTGCATACTCTCCAAAAACATTTCCTAAAAGTCTTAAACGAAACCTACGGTCATCCTCATTCCTTTTAAGACTTGCATAAGGGTTAAAATTATTACCAAGGTTAGCCCCCCTACTTCCTGCAAAGTTTCCAGCAATATCATATATAGGTAATAATGGATGATGCTTATATGATGCTGATACTGCATTTTGCTCTTCATCATTATTAAATTCACCTTTCAAATTATCAAAAGAAGCTGTAAAATTTTCTCCAATAGTCAACTTATCACTTAGGCCTTTAAACTCTGTATTTGCACGAAGTGACACTCTATCATAACTAGCAAATTTGGTAATGTAATCTGTGGAAACATACCCAACAGAAAAAGCATATCTTGCTTTATCAGTAGCCCCTGATGCCGAAACATTGTGGCTTAATGTAGGCGCAGATCTTGTAATCTCATTCCACCAATTGGTATCAGCAGAACGTGTAATGGCATAAATGTTGCCTTCTACCAATGAATACAAATCTGGATTCACACCAGCATCACCTTCCATTCCAGCACTTGGAAAAACATAATCAGGTATAGACACCTCCCCATTTGGTCCAAAAGTATACTGACCATGACCTGGTGTTTTACCAGCGTATAAATCTGCTAAATATAAATATTCCCCTAATTCACGTGCATTTAACGCTTCTGCGTCTTTTTCTGCAGATTGAATACCATAAAAAGTATTATAAGAGATAGTAGGTGTTCCTAACTTTCCCTTTTTGGTAGTAATAATAATTACACCATTCGCAGCTCTTGAACCATAAATGGAAGCAGCCGATGCATCCTTAAGAATCTGTAATGATTCAATATCATTAGGGTTTAAGTTAGCTTGCGCTTGCGTAGGCACACCATCAATAACATAAAGTGGGTCATTATTACCCACAGTACCAAAACCTCGAATACGTACTGTAGCCTCGCCTCCTGGTCTTGCATCGTTAATAATGCTAACACCCGCGGCTCTACCTTGTAACTGTTGTGCAAAAGTAGTCGCTGGTACGGCCAGCAACTCATCTGTATCTACAACCGCAACAGCACCCGTTAAATCTTTTTTGGCTTGGGTACCATAACCAGTTACAACGACCTCGTCTAATTGGCTTGCATCCTCTTCCAAGGTTACATTTACATTAGATTGTCCATTTACTGGAACTTCCATTGTTTTAAAACCAATGTAACTAAATACCAAAATGGCATCACTCTCTACATTGTTCAATGTGTAATTACCATCAAAATCAGTCTGAGTACCATTGGTTGTTCCTTTTACCAAAACATTGGCCCCAGGCAATGGCCCCAGTCCATCTGTAACGCTTCCCGCTACCGTCTGTGCTTTTACTACTCCGAAACATAGAAATGCTCCCATAAGCAATAAGCTCTTTAATAGTGTGATCTTCATAAATAATTTAAGTTTAAGTTAGTATTGATATAATTGTGAATTTGCTCCGATAAATGTCAAATTAGAATTATCCTAGTTTGATTTTTATTTAAAAGGCAAAAAAACTCATATATTCTTTTCAGAATAACAATTTATCTCAATGCTCTCAGATTACTAGCTATTTAAAAGAAAAGACCTCTAAAATTCATGAATTTTAGAGTGTTACGGTTTCCAGAACTGGTATTTGGAATTAACAGCATGAATAGTTGAAAAATTCACCCGAATAGATTTTACTTAGGAATACCTATTAAATGACTTCTTATATATACAGAAGTTTCTAAAGAATCCTTACTTAATTTTACCATCATAGAATTAGATGGAGAAACTGGCATATGACAAGCAATACAATTATCTCCCATATTTTCTCTCTCGGAAGATTCAGCACTACATATTGATGATTTCTGATTATGACACTCCATGCATTTTTGATTAAAATACAGCGAATTCCCTCTTTGGTTTTTGTGTGGATCATGACATGTTACACAATCCATTTTTCCTGATTCTTTAAAACATTTACTACTAGTCAACAACCCATATTGGTTAGCATGTACATCTAATTTATTATTGGGTTTACCAGTATAAAAATTTTTGGAATGTTCTTCTAAATTTTCTCCTGCAACATAAGAAAAAGGACTCCCCTTTAAACTACGTGCTCGCAGACCTGAATGACATTGGGCACAAACATCCAAGCGTTGTTTCTTAGAAAGTTCATTGAATTTAAGTACAAACTTAGGTTCTTTCTCGGTTGGATTTTTTCTGTGATAGACTACATGCTTGGCAGCTGGCTGATGGCACCGTTCACAATCTATACCATAAACTATTTGGTCTTTGTAATACTGATTGCCATTCCCCAAAGAATCAAGATTTTTTGCAAATGTAACATGACATTTTAAGCATGCATCCGAAATAGGTCTCTTGAATTGGTGATTGGGAAAGCTGGGGCTATTTATCCAATTACCAGTTGGTTTATAATAAGATGCTTGTAACTGGAACAATCTATCGTCTTTCCATGTTAAATAAGATTGTCCCTTTACTCCAGAACCAATAACAATATCCAATTTTGACAGCAATCTATCTTGTTTAGAATATTTATAAGATGTCTCTTGGTAGAAATTTCCTCTTTTGGATAACATTTGATAATTAACATCTTGCAATTTTAATTCATTATTCCCAAGTGTGAAGTTTCCTAATATATTATCAGTATTGGCAAGTGCCGAAGTATTGAAATGAGCTGTTTTTAAATGAGACTTATAAATATTTTCATGGCACTCTAGACATGTCTCAGACCCTACAAATTGTTGTCCATTATTATGGGTAGTTATAATCTTTGGATTAAAGTAATCTGATTCTATTCTGGAATCAATAGTATACCATATATAACCAAGGAGCAGTATAATGCAGAAAATAAGACCGCTTTTAGTTTTTTTTTTCACAATCGCCTACTTCTTGATTAAAACACCCTTAACGATTAACCTATTCAATTAAATAATGAATACTAATAATTATGTTTAGGTTAAAAAGTTTAGTGTTATAATTTAGCCCAACTCAAAAAACATATCAATTGGAATATTTGCTATGTCAACAAATTCCCTTCATCATCCCATTCAGCAATATCACCTCGTTTACTCTGGTCTACACATTTGGCAATCCATTCTGGGTCATAGGCAACACCATGTTGGTCCAGAATATCCTGTGGCACGCCATCCCACACATTGGGCTGATTTCCTTTATAACCCAAATCTGCAATGCCCACTTTTGATGTATAATACCCTGTTAAAGTAAGTGACCGCATCATTTTGAAGAATTGAATTTCCAGCGGTTGCTCGTTAATTGGTTTTTCAGTATCATGATAGCATATTTCATCACAAATTTGCTTCTTCTGTTCTAAGGTAGCCGTTTTAAATTCAGTTCCAAACTCAGTATTGCTTTTATGGTCCAACCACATCAAACCACCCACAAGAGTAGGCTGATACCCAGGTTCATCTTTGGCCATAAATTCAATAAATTCTGGTACCCCTGCTTCAATAGGGCCTCCATTTGGTTCTTTTGGCGGAAGAATTACCAAACTTAAAGCAGTTATGGTTTCCATATCATGTTCACTAAACAACTTCTCCGAGTTTAATTTAGCTATGTCCTCCAATTCCTCCGGTGTCCTTCCAAAATAATGTTCAGCGCCGTTAACAATATTTTCATCAACATTTGTATCTCCTTCAGTTTTACAGCCATGTAGAGCTAAGCCTGTAGCACCTGCGCCAGCACCCAAAATAATTGTCTGTATACTTTTTCTTCTATCCATAACTAGATGTTTTGCTGCTTTAATTGTTCAATAATATAATCGGATGCCCTCCAAGAAAGTGCCAAAATAGTCCATGTGCAATTTTTATCCCCCTGCGAAGTAAATGGCCCTGCATCTACAATAAAGACGTTATCTACATCATGTAACTGATTAAATTTATTAGTAACCGATGTTTTAGGATCATCCCCCATTCTTGTAGTACCTACTTCATGAATAATATCCCCTGGTGGGTGCAAGCCATAATCGCGGTCTGCTCCTGGTTTATCACCAATAGGTTCTCCACCCATATTATGAATAATTTCCTCAAAAGAATCCTGCATATGTTTGGCTTGCTTAATCTCATACTCTGAATGTTTGTAATTAAACTTCAAAACAGGAATGCCAAACTCATCTACTGTAGTGGGGTCTATTTCACAATAATTCTCTTTCCGTGCAATACTTTCCCCTCTACCTGCCATTCCAACTACAGAACCGTAATATTTTTTTACATCATCTCTAAGAGAATCACCATAACCACCAACTTTTAATCCAAAGAACTTATTAAAATCATTTGGATTCATCGCAAATCCATAGTTAGGATTACCCATTCCACCACCAACTTCTATATGATACCCTCTTGGGAAATCTAATTTGGAATTATCTCCCCACCATGGAGAATAAACGTGCATTCCGCCCACTCCATCTTCATTATAAGACACCTTGCGATTCATTAAGCTAGGAACAAAACCTGCTCTACTGGCCCCAGTAGAATCATGAAGGTATTTCCCTACCACATCACTACTGTTCCCAAGACCATTAGGATGTTGTTTGCTTTTTGAATTAAGAAGGATGCGAGCCGAACTACATGCAGACGCTGCTAAAACAACAACTTTTCCTCTTAATTTATATTCTTTACGGTCATCCTTGCTTATATAAGAAACACCCGTAGCCTTCCCTTCATCATCAGTTGTTACTTCACGAACCATACAGTTTACAAATAGCTTTACCTGGCCACCACTTTTCTGTGCTGGAAAAATTAAACAACTACCCGAAGAGAAATCCGCATAAACCGAACAAGAGCGGTTACACTGTCCACAATAGAAACAAACACCCCTATCATTGTTTATTTTTTTAGTTAACATGGACAACCTGCCCGGAATAGTAGGAATGCCTGTTTTTTTAGCGCCATTGATATAAAAAAGCTCGTGCAACCTTGGTTTTGGTGGAGGAAGAAAAAATCCATCTGGATCATTTTCAAGACCTTCGTTTGAGCCAAAAACCCCTATCAATTTATCAACTTTATCATAATAAGGCTTTACATCATCATAACTTATGGGCCAATTCTCCCCAAGTCCATCAACATCCTTATGTTTAAAATCCATAGGTCCAAATCGCAGGGAAATTCTCCCCCAATGATTGGTCCTTCCTCCTAACATACGAGAACGAAACCACCTAAATTCTGTTCCTTTTTCAACAGTATAAGGCTCGCCTTCTACACTAAAACCACCATAAGCCATATCAAAAGCTCCAAAATTTCGAAATTTTGTTGATTTGCCTCTACGAGGTGATTCATAAGCCCACTTTAGTTGTGTCATAGTTTCTGGATCCGCTGGGTCAAAAAAGGGGCCCGCTTCTACAACTGCCACATTAAAGCCTGCATCTGCCAATTGTTTTGTTGCCATACCACCACCCGCTCCAGAACCAACAATAATTACATCATAGACTTCTGAGGATTCTTTTATCTGCATAGTTTGTCTTTGTTAATTTGATTCAAAAATTAATAAAATTAAATAACACGAGGAATGTTTTCACTTAAAACATGTTAGAATTCATGAATTATAGTCCTTAAACTTTACTTATCCATAACTCACTTAGTCATAAAAACATTATTAACCCTTTAAAATAACCCTTTGATATCTGGTCATACTAGGGAAAGTGTCATCTGACACTTCCAAAATTAAGTGTATAGTTTCTCCAGACTTTAAGTCGGCAGGCATTTTTAAACCAATGGACAATTTATTTGGATTTTCTATATCTATTTTTTTAGGGTAAGAATCCACTTCTTCATATTGCCACCACTTAAACCTAAGAGCATCACCATCTGGGTCTTTTGCTTTCCCCTTTAAGGTCACTCTTTGATTTGGTTTAACTGATATTATATTATCATGCTTCAGGGTTACAATAGGCGCATGATTTGCATCTTTATAATTCTTTACACACCAATCGGCCCTAGCGGCAAAATCCAATTGTAGCGTCTCCAACCATCTAATTTGTGGATAAGCCAAGTCTTTTTCATTGGTAATAGGGTTAATATCTGCCACATCTTCACCATCTTCCCAACGGTTGGGAGTCGTCTCAGATTGCTGTAACCTACCTCCCCAACCTCCAAATTCTGGATGCTCCAAATTATCCAAACCTACGTCAATTAAATGAAGAAATGCAGGTGAATCTCCTTCTGAAATAAAATCATATTGATTAAAACTTCCCCATTGAAAATCCTTTATTTTAGAAATATCACCATGGATATGCTCGTCGTCACCCTCTTGTTTTTGTCCGTCGCCATAACTGTAATACATTTTGGTCAATGGGCCATGGTTGTTTATAATATGATCCCCCATAAACTTACCTTCTAAATAAGGATGTAATTTCTCATTCACGGCAGATTTCCAAGGATATGCAAAACACCAAAACTGGTGGGAGTTGTAGTATATTCTAATTTCTGGCCATTGTTTGGCTATGTATTTTCTATAGGTAGCATCTTGATCCAAGATGGCATAAATAATGGTTTTATTTATTACTTTTCGTTTAATGGCCTCCCAATCTACAGAGTTGCTGTATTCATCTTCAATTGACTTTAATGCCCTGGCTATGGTATTGGTACCTCCCCAAACTTGTAGGTATAAAGGGGTCATGTCATCATCCAAAAGTTTTTCTTTAATAAAGTCAGAACCCTCCGTGTTTTTGCCCATCTCCCCTTCAAAATCTATATTTCCAACTTTTATTAAACTTCTTAAATAGTTTGCACTTGGAAAACCTTCTGCATGCAATGCTAAATTTGGATGTACTTTTTCATAAGCAGTCACTAAATCTTGCATCCATTGTGTTCCCGGCCATCTCAGATCAGTTATTTCACCATACATTTTCTTGGTCATATCCATTTCAGAAACCATGGTGGTACCTTTTCCATCACCCTTATAATGCCACATGGAACTGCTATAAACCAGGCCTTCTATTTTAAATTCGTTGCCGTAAAGCAACATCCTTATAAAAGAATCCACATCATCTATTTCCCCATCCGTAGTTACAATGGTTCTGGGCTTACTCTCCCTTGATTGCGCATAAGTGATTATCGAGAATAAAATGACCCCATAAAAAAAAAGCCTCTTTATAACCAACTTAAAAAATGTTTTCATTGAGCAATGATTTAATTATTATTACCATAAGCTTTATCCAAAAACTGATAACGGTCATCTTTATCTGCCTTAATTTGTTTGCTTTCAGTATTTATTATCATTACGGGTGGCATATCATCTTTTGCATTAGCCGCATCCCATTGTGGAAGTCCTTCCCCATTTGGGTTTCCTGTTTTAATAAAGTTGGCAAAGTAATTGGACATGTCTTTTGACACCTTATAATCCTCCTCTGTCCACGCATAATCATCTACCAAATGCAGATTGCCCATACAATATTCTATTTCGCAAGCGTGAGGCGCTCCAACAGCTGCTGGGGGTGCGGAAGCATCGGAATCTTTTTTAACCGTTCCGCCCGCTAAACCAGAAGCCAATGTATTATCCCTTAATGGTGGACGAAGTTTACTGTACAAATATCTGTAAACAGGTTGGTTGCTATTTTTTCTATGTAAATCAAACCACTTCCATGTACTATATGCAATAAAACGGTCAGAGGCCAAAGCTGTGGCCGACAATATTATTTCTTTTTCTGATGAATATGGATACAACTTAAGTGCTTTACTATATTCCTTTGGATACATAGCTTTAACTTTTGCAACATAATTTTCTGGAGTCACAGGTCCTTGTAGAACTGCCATTCCTGGAATTTCAGCAGAATTCCAACCTAATAACAATGGAACCATTGCCTGTTCCTTACTTTCAAATATTTCTGTTATGGTCCTTGGCAGAAAATAGCCATCTAATACCGCAGGAAAACCAAATCTTTGAGATTCGTTGTAGATTTCATATACCTCCCTAGTGCTTAAACTTCTCAATTCATCCAACGTAGAGTATCCAGCATTTTTTGCAAATTCCAACCCTATTTTTTCTGCCTCCTCCAAAGGTACTGGTGACATGGTGGGATTAATGCCCGCACCACTTTCGCCAATGGCTCCAGCAATAAGGTTTTTGGAAAGAGGTGAAGCCATTTGTTGACTAACACCAATAGATCCTGCAGACTCTCCGGCAATAGTAACTTTTTTTGAATCACCTCCAAAAGCGGCAATATTTTTCTGCACCCATTTAAGTGCGGCATTCTGGTCCAATAATCCATAGTTGCCAGATGCTTTATAAGGAGCTTCTGCACTTAATTCAGGATGAGCCAAAAATCCAAAAATGTTCAATCGGTAATTTACGGTCACGGCCACAATCCCTTTTTTGGCCATACTCTCACCGTCATATCTATATTCTGATGCATCGCCCGCCACATTTCCACCTCCAAAGAAATAGACCAATACAGGCAGATTTTTAGTGTTTCTCTTGGCTGGTGTCCAAATATTAAGATATAAACAATCTTCACTTACTCCATTTGAACGCGATTTCATATCCCCAAAGACCATCGTCTGCATTGGCCTAGCCCCAAAAGCTTTTGTTTCCATTACACCCTCCCAATCCTCCATAGGTTGGGGAGCTTTCCATCTCAATTCACCAACAGGAGGTTTTGCAAAAGGAACACCAAAATATGTTTGTATCCCTGTGTGGGTATTATAGTCCCCCTCTATTATTCCATTTTCTGTTTTTGCCTGAACTGGGAAAGAATTTCTATCCTGAGCACTTATTTTATTACTTACAAGAAGCAATAAAGCATAACAAATTAGTAGTCTCTTCATAAGGTATAAATGTTAAATTTTTATTATTGTCTCATTTTGTTACAATAATAATTAGTTTTTTTGAAACAATTCTATTTTCTTTGGCAAAAGTTCAATTTTTAACTAAAATAATTATGGATCTCCCATTAAAAAGGGAATATCTTTCTCATATTGCTTATGATTCTGTGATTTTCGGATTTTCAGGGGATACCTTGAAAATATTGATATTAGAGTACCATAATACTAGATTTTTTGCTTTACCAGGGGGGTTCGTGAAAATTGAAGAGGATTTAAATGATGCTGTAAAAAGAGGTTTGAAAGAGCGAACAGGTTTGGACAAGATTTTTTTGGAACAATTCTATACGTTTGGGAAAAAATCCAGAAAAGATTCCAAAGCAATGGAAACCATTTTGAAAGCTAATGACCTATACGCAGATAAAAATCATTGGCTTTTAGACCGCTTTATTTCTGTAGCATATTATGCGTTAATAGATTATACAAAAGTTTCCCCAAAACCGGATGCCCTGTCCGATTCCATTAACTGGTATCCTATTGATGAATTACCACCATTGATTTTTGATCATGAGGAAATAGTTAAAAAAGCCATTCAGACTCTAAGGGACAATCTAGAGAGGAAATTAGTAGGAATTAATCTATTGCCTAGCAAATTTACAATGAAGGAACTCCAACAAGTACATGAAGCTATTTTGGATAAAAAACTAAGGAGAACAACTTTTCAGCGTAAAATGTTGGGACTGGATATTTTACAACGACATGAAAAACAGTTTTTAGGAAAGGCTCATAAAGCACCTTACCTATATAGTTTTAAAAACAATAATTAGAAATAAAAATAATTCAAAATCATACTAAAAACATGCTTTGTTGAACATAAAAGTTCGGAACGATAAAGTAAAGAAGTTTAAATAAACTTGTTATCTGGCATATTCCAAAAAAATACTCCATAAAAGATAATAGAATGTTGATGATAAAAAATTACAATACAATAACCTACATACTGTTTATGATACTGTTCCTAAACGGATTGCCATCATATTCCCAAGTAGGAATTGCAAATTTAAAAGTAGAGTATCAAACTGAACCAATAGGAATTGACATAGAAAAACCACAATTCAGCTGGCAGATGACAGTAACTAATGGGGAAAGAAACCAGTATCAAAAGGCGTATCAAATTGTTGTTGAAAATGATGAAGGAAACCTAGTTTGGGATACTAAGAAAGTACTATCCAATGAATCCCTTGCCATTATATATAATGGTGAGGCCCTACAACCTACAACCAAATATAATTGGAATGTAACCGTATGGAATCAGAATGATATAGAATTAAAAAAATCTTCAAGCTTTGAAACAGGGTTAATGAATTCTAATCCTAATCTTGAAGCTTGGAATGGCGCAAAATGGATTGGCGGTTCAGAAGAGGATATGGTCTTATTTTCCCATTATTTATCTGTTTTTAAAATAGAATATGGCATTCAATTAAATCAAAAAACTAAAAGTTCTAAGGCTGCATTTGTTTTTGGCGGAAACGATAGTCGCCTAATGGATAGCAATAAAAACATACAAGGCGTACAAAACAAAAAAAATCAAAGCTACATTGCCTTTGAATTGGATATTACAAGTGTTAATGGCGAGGATAACGGTTTAGCCAAATTTAATGTATACCGGGTTGGTTATGATTTGGGTGATACAGATGAAAGACCATTCAAAAGTTTTGATGTACCGCTATCTCTAATTAACCTGCAAAATAAATATAAAAAGCATCAGTTTTTTGTAGAATCTAACTTCGGGGTTTTTGATGTATTTCTTAACGGAACATCCAACGAAAATAAAATCACAAAAGGTGATGATCCAAACCCATCACCCTTTGGAGATGATGGAATGAACTTAAATCCCGTAGGGAAAGGAAACAATTACATTTGTTTTCCAGTAGTTGGTGATGTTGGATTCTCTGTTAAAAGTGGACATAAAGCATACTTTTCTGGTATTAAGATTAAAAATTTCAGAGCTCCATCAAACAGTTTATTCACAGAAAATCTAAATGGCAATTACAATGGAATTTTTAAATCTCTGCCCATTGAAAATGAATCTTTTGTATTAGATGGAAGTGTACAAGGGCTTTTAATCTTAAAAAACCCAAGTAAAAATTCAACTCCTTTACTTCGCACAACATTTTCCACTGAAAAGAAATCTATAAAAAGTGCTAGATTATATGTTACTGCAAGAGGTATTTATGAAATGTATCTAAACGGAGAACGTATTGGAGAGGACTATTTTAATCCTGGCCTTACCCAATACAATAAAACACATATGTACCAAACCTATGATGTTACACAAAATATTAAAAACGGCGAGGAAAATGTGCTAGGCGCAATGATTTCTGAAGGCTGGTGGAGCGGAAATATTACGTATAGTGGTGAACATTGGAATTACTTTGGAGATAGGCAATCCCTGCTTGCGAAATTGGTAATAACGTATAAAGATGATAGCAAACAAGTTATAATATCGAGCCCAAAGACATGGAAATACTTTAATAATGGACCCATACTTTATGGCAGTTATTTTCAAGGTGAGGTGTACGATGCTACAAAAGAAGATTTAATTCATGGGTGGTCATCCATAAATTATAAAGACAATAATTGGAAGTCTTCGGTGGAAATCCCTTTAGAGGGTACTGCATATATGGATTCAGTTATTGATATGTTTGGAAACGCTACCAATTTCAACTACCATGAATTGAAACTTATCGGCCAGATTGGTGAGAATGCAAAAATTGTAAAAACATTGACTGCGCAAAGTGTTAAAGAAGTTCGACCAGGTGTTTATGTCTATGATATGGGTCAAAATATGGTTGGATTTCCAAACGTTGTTCTAAATCAAGGCAAGAGGAATGACACTGTTACACTAAGGTATTCAGAGGTAAAATATCCAGATTTATCTGAATATGAAGAAAATGTGGGAATGATAATGCTAGAAAACATTCGAGCAGCATTAACCCAAGATATTTATATTAGAAATGGAGGGAAGGAAACTATTCAACCCCGTTTTACATTTCATGGATATCGATACATAGAAATTACAGGAATTAATGAGGTTCTACCTTTGGAGAACGTTAAAGGCAAAGTGGTAAGTTCCATGCATAAATTAGCTTCAAGTTATGAGACTTCCAATGAATTAGTCAATAAGTTATGGGAAAATATTACGTGGTCCACGCGAGGAAATTTTTTGTCCATACCCACGGATACCCCCGCAAGGAATGAGCGCATGGGATGGAGTGGTGACATTAATGTATTTTCCAAAGCTGCAACTTTTATTACCAATGCCAATTCTTTTTTAAAACGGCATATGATTGCTATGAGGGATATCCAAAGAAAGGATGGTCGTTTTACAGATGTGGCACCAGTTGGTGGTGGTTTTGGTGGGACCTTATGGGGTAGTGCAGGTATCATTGTGGCTTGGGAAACATATAGACAATATGGTGATGTAGAGCTATTAAGGGAACACTATCCTGCAATGAAACGGTATGTGGCATTCTTAGCTTCTAAAGAAAACGAAAATGGCATTTTAAACGAAGGTCCTTTAGGAGATTGGTTGAGTCCAGAAGGAAAAAAAAATGATGACACCTTAATGTGGAATGCCTATCAAGTTTATAATTTGGACATTCTAACTAAAATAGCCCATATACTTGGATATGAGAAAGATGCTATAAAATTTGAAAAACAACGCATAGATAGAAAAGCTTTTTTTAATAAAACCTATGTTGATTCTTCTACAAAGAAAACTATAAGTGCTGGGTTTGAATCTTTTAGTTTTGGACCTCCACTAGCAAAAGACCAAAAACCAAAACCAGGGGATTTGGTAGATAGTCAGGCTTCATATGCCATCCCTTTGGCCTTAAATGTTTTTAATGACACTAACAAAGTCTTGGCGGTGAAAAACTTTGCAACCACCATTTCTAGAGAGAATGTAGATGACAGTGGCACAATGAGGCCAGCATATTCTTTAATGACTGGTTTTATAGGCACAGCTTCAATAAGTGAGGCTTTGTCCCAAAACGGGTATGATGCGTATGCATATAGATTGCTTCAACAAGAACAATATCCTTCTTGGTTATACTCGGTAAAAAATGGAGCAACTACTATCTGGGAACGATTAAATTCATATACCGTAGAAAATGGTTTTGGAGGAAACAACAGTATGAATTCTTTTAACCACTACTCTTTTGGTGCAGTCGCAGCATGGATGAACAATTATTCTTTGGGTATTCAAAGACATAACGAAATACCTGCTTTTAAAGAATTTGTTTTGCGGCCTACCCCTGATCCAGATGGAAATATGACATGGGCCAAAGGACATTATGATTCAATGTACGGCACAATTAAAAGTGAGTGGAAACAATCTGAAAATAAATTACAGTACAATACAACAATCCCAGCTAATACAAAAGCGCTATTGTACTTGCCAGCAAGTTCGGTGAAAATGGTGGCCGAAAGTGGTAAAAAAACCAAAAAAAGTGAAGGAATCAAATATCTTGGAAAAGAGAAGGATAGGGTCATTTTACAATTAGCATCAGGCACCTACAAATTTGAAGTAAAAAAGTGAACAAAATAAAATCAATACATATGAAGAATTTAATTTTAAAAGGGTGCCTTCTGGGACTCCTATTTGTAGTATCCAATATTTATGGTCAAGAAGTCATTACAGGAGAAAACATAGCTGTGACCAATACCGAATCTGGTAAAGTACGTGGGTATATCCATAACGGAATATTTACCTATAAAGGAATACCCTATGCACAGGCAGAACGTTTTATGCCCCCGTCAAAACCAACACCCTGGCAAGAAGTAAGAAGCTCCACAACTTATGGCCCTGTTGCCCCATTGTTAGTGCCAACTACGCAGGTACAAGATGAATCGGAATTTGTTTTTGACCATGATTGGGGTTATCCTAATGAAGATTGTTTACGAGTAAATGTATGGACACCAAGCATCGATGACAACAAAAAAAGGCCTGTGCTTTTTTGGATACATGGTGGTGGTTTTACCTCAGGCTCAAGTCAAGAATTACCATCTACAGATGGAGAGAACTTAAGTAAAAATGGAGATGTTGTGGTAGTATCCATCAATCATCGACTAAATGTTTTAGGGTTTTTAGATTTATCTGCCTATGGCGATAAATACAAACATTCTGCAAATTCTAGCATTTTAGATATTGTGGCGGCATTAGAATGGGTACAAACCAATATTTCCAACTTTGGAGGCGACCCCAATAACATTACAATTTTTGGTCAATCTGGAGGTGGTGCCAAGGTGAATACTTTGATGGCAATGCCAAAAGCCAAGGGATTGTTCCATAAGGCTGTAAATCAAAGCGGCGCAATGCGAAGTGCTATTTTGGAAAAGGAAGACACACAAAGTATTGCAGCAGAAACCTTAGCTATTTTGGGGCTTGATGTATCGCAAGTAGATAGTCTTCAAACGATTCCGTTTGCTATGTTGGCAAAAGCTAGTGGTGAAGCATTGAAGATTGTTGAGAAAAAAAGAATTGCTGCTGGTAAACCTTCCATCGGCTTTGGTCTTAATTGGGGACCAAGCAGGGATGGTGTGGATTTACCTTATCAAGTTTCTTCCAAAGAAGTTTATGAGCTTTCAAAAAATATTCCTTTGATGATAGGAACGGTAAAGAATGAATTTGCACCCTTTTATAATATGCGTTTTGTAGGAGCGTCTGATGAAAAAATAATGGCTCATATCAAAAACACCTATAAAGAAAAAGCAGATGCTTATATCCAGGCTGTAAAAAAGGCATATCCCAAAGATACAGATGCAAAAGATTTATTGGATGTAGATACCATGTTCCGTCCAGGGGCAGTTGCACAGGCCAATACAAAATCCGCATTGGAAGGCAGTGCCCCAGTTTATATGTATTTATTTACATGGCAGTCTCCTGTTTTTAATGGAAAATACAAAGCGCTCCATTGCATGGAGCTTCCTTTTGTGTTCAATACTATAGAACGCGGTAAAAATATGACTGGCGGTGGAGAAGAAGCACAAGTGTTGGCAGATAAAGTTAGCCAGGCTTGGATAAATTTTGCTACAACTGGAAATCCAAATCATTCTGGGTTGCCAGAATGGCCAGCTTACAACTCGGATAATACCGCAACGATGCATTTTGATATTACCTGTGAGGTAAAACCACAACTAGACAAAGAACTCTTTGACCTTGTCCAAGGAAACTAACAAACTCTTAAAAATTAACTCATGAGCTTAAAAAAAATAAAACTAATTAACGCTGCAATATGTTTTTCTTTTATTCTGGGAAGTTGCGGTGACAAATTCACGACCGAACAAAAAGATGATTATATATATGTTTTGAACAAAGAGGGCAGTGCTTTGGGATACAACCCCGATTCAGGGGTAGAACTTTTAACGGTAGATCAATATGCATTTAAAGACCTAAATAAAAACGGAAAGTTAGATGTTTATGAAGATTGGCGTCTAACAGCCGATGAACGAGCCAAAGATTTGGCCTCACAAATGAGTGTGGAGCAGATTGCGGGATTAATGCTGTATTCTGCTCACCAATCAATTCCAGCTAGAGCGGGCGGGTATTTTGCAGGCACTTACAATGGAGAGAATTATGTTGAAGGAGAAACAGACCCTTCTGAACTTACGGACCAGCAAAAGAAATTTCTGGAAGAGGATAACTTACGGCACGTACTAATAACAACAGTTAAATCTCCAGAAATAGCTGCACAATGGAACAATAAACTTCAAGCCTTATGTGAAGGAATCGGTCTGGGTATTCCCGCTAATAATAGTTCTGACCCAAGGCATGGCACTATGGCCAAAGCGGAATATAATGCTGCTGCAGGTGGTGAAATATCAATGTGGCCAAGTTCCTTGGGGATGGCTGCCACCTTTAATCCAAAATTGGTAAAACAATTTGGGGAAATTGCGTCCATAGAATATAGAGCTTTAGGTGTTACTACTGCATTATCTCCTCAAGTTGACATTGCAACGGAACCTAGGTGGGCAAGGTTTAGTGGTACGTTTGGAGAAAGCCCCAAGCTTTCTGCGGCAATGGCACAAGCCTATTGTGATGGTTTTCAATCTACTAACAATGGTGGTTGGGGCATAGAAAGTGTAAACGCCATGGTGAAACATTGGCCAGGCGGCGGGTCAGGTGAAGCAGGGAGAGATGCCCACTATGGTGCAGGTAAATATGCAGTATATCCTGGCAATAATTTTGATGACCATTTAATTCCTTTTACAGAAGGTGCTTTTAAATTAAATGGAGGTACAGAAAAAGCATCAGCCGTAATGCCATATTACACTATTTCATGGAATCAGGACACAAAAAATGGAGAAAATGTAGGTAATAGTTATAATAAGTTTTTGATAACCGATTTACTACGTAATAAATATAATTATGACGGTGTGCTCTGCACAGATTGGCTCATTACCAGTGACCACAAAGTTCAAGATCTTTTCATTGATGGTAAATCTTGGGGAGTAGAAAATTTATCGATAGCTGAAAGGCATTATAAAATCTTAATGGCGGGAGTTGACCAGTTTGGCGGAAATAATGATGCAAAGCCTGTAATAGAAGCCTATGAAATGGGGGTTAAAGAGCATGGTGAAGATAGAATGAGAGATAGAATGGAACAATCGGCTATACGGCTTTTAAAAAATATTTTTAGGGTAGGAGTTTTTGAAAACCCTTATTTAGCTCCATCGGAAACTAAAGAAATAGTAGGGCAGCCTTTATTTATGAAAGCAGGTTATGAAGCTCAGCTTCAATCTGTGGTAATGTTGAAAAACACTAAAAATATTCTCCCGCTAAAGGAAAAGAAAACAATGTATGTTCCAAAGCGTTTTGTACCAGCAAGCCGTAATTTCTTGGGCATGGAAAGCCCTGCATCAACAGATTATCCTGTAAGCCTAGATTTGGTGAAAAAGTACTTTAATGTAACCGATAATCCAAATGATGCCGATGTGGCAATGGTTTTCATACAAAATCCTACGGCTACCATTGGGTATGACAAAACAGATGTGGAAAGAGGCGGCAATGGTTATATTCCCATTAGTTTACAATATAATGATTACACTGCAACAGAGGCAAGAGATAAAAGTATAGCAGGCGGTGATCCTTTAGAAGACTTTACAGATAGGGGTTATAAAAACAAAGCTACGTCTACCTCTAATATATCCGATGCCGAATTGGTTACAGAAACAAAATCAAAAATGAAAGGAAAACCTGTGCTGGTAATTGTGAACACAACAAATCCCATGGTATTTTCTGAAATTGAAAAAGATGCAGCAGCCATTTTAGTTAGTTTTGGGGTACAAGACCAAGCATTGTTAGATATTATTTCTGGTAAGGCAGAACCATCGGCGCTTTTACCCATGCAAATGCCAGCAAATATGATTACTGTAGAAAAGCAATTTGAAGATGTGCCTTTTGACATGACAAGTTATGAAGATTCTGAGGGCAATATATATGACTTCGGATTTGGTATGAATTGGGGAGGAGTTATTAATGATGAAAGAGTAAATAAGTATAGATAGTGCTATAAATATGGCATTCCATTCCATAAAAAACATGCCATAGATAAAAATTCCATGGCATGTTTTTTAATACTAATATTCTCCTACAAGTTTTTCTTCTGCCACATTCTACTAAACACTAAAAACAAAAATCCACATAACAACCATGCAGGTAATGTTACAAAGGACAAGAAAACATCAAATTTCACTGAAATAAAATAGAATAATACAAATGATATTGCCCATGCTGCAATCATCGATGTATTAAAAGGAGCACCCGATTTCTCAGCATAAAACTTTTGAATTCCGAATTTTTCACCAAAGAAATGCTCAAAGACTATAATAGCTCCTACTGGTGCCAGTATAAACCCATAAAATGCTACAAAATCCAATAATTTCATTGCAAAAGCAGGGAACAATCCAGCAATGGTAGCAATGGTACCTGCAATAATAGTTACCCAAAAAGTAGAGAGTTTTGGCATAATAGCTTGAAAAGCTAATCCTGCTCTATAAATCGTAGGGTTTGCTGTTGTCCAACCAGCAAGGATTACCGCTATAATTCCAAATACTCCTATGGCGTTGTAGGCCAATGGACCTGGAGCTACGGAAGGAGCTTGCCCTGCAGTTAACAAGGCTTGTGCTTCTGGTGTTCTAACATACACGGCATATAGTAGTGCAGCAGCAATCCATGCCATATAGTGCCCAACATACATTCCTGCAGCGGTTGTCCATCCAGAACTTGCTTTCTTAGCAAAACGAAACACCGAAAGGTCAGACATACCAATATGCATAGCACCATTAGCAAACCAAGACCAAAAAATGATGTGCCAAAGCGTATATTTTATCTGACCAGGAAAAGGGTCTGAGCCTTCGCCCCAAATGGCCCAAAAATCTGAAAAACTGCTAACTCCCAATTGTTTTAAAGCAACAACCCCACAAGCAATAAATGCTGTTATAATAATAGGAGACATCCAATTTGCAGCCTTGGAAACTGTATCAAAACCCTTGGCAGCAATTAAAGAAATAACCGCGCCTATAATAATAACAATAACAACCCATGTTGCACCATTAGGCATAGTATCGGTAAGCTTAGGCATTTCCATTCCAAAGGGAATTCCCACTGCAGTTGCAGAAACTGTAATCATAGCCCCTGCTAAGAAACAGAATAAAATACCATTGGCAAGGTTGTAACCAATTACTAATTTTTTACCTACAATTTTCTCTAGGTGATAGTATAATGTAAGCCTATATTTTACTGCTATTTCAGCCGTTAAAAATCGCCAGCTTAGAACTGCTAATAAATTTCCTATTAGCAATCCAATAATTAAATCGAAAGCACTAACACCTGCCGTTAAAAACAACGGTCCAATAACAAATTCGGTTCCTGCAGCATGCTCGCCTGCATACATTCCTAAAAAACTCTTCCAACTTTTCCAACTAGATTTTGGCACAGGAGTTCTTTCAAATTCGCCTCCTGCAGCTTCCTCAATATCTTCTTCAATGTTATACTGACTCATAGTTTGGTTGTTTTAGTTAATAAACTACCTCGAGGCTAAGCGTACGAAGTATTAAAATATTTTTTTTTAACATAAAATTGAAGGGTTATACCCTAATTGGCTATCGCCCCGTGATTAAGTGGTTTGGAAAGTCGTTCACCTTTTCACAGCAAACTTGTTCCATAACTTGTTGTAATTCTGCTTTTAATAGGGATATGGTATGGTTGCCACCTTCATTCCCTAGCGCAGCAACACCATACATAAAAGACCTACCTAGGAATGTAAACTCGGCACCACTGGCCAAGGTTCTTGCAATATCTGGCCCTGAACGTAAACCGCTATCCATCATCACTTTTATTTTATCTCCATATTTCTCTGCAATTGGCACCAATGGTTTTATGGTAGATTGACCCGCATCTAACTGCCTACCACCATGGTTAGAAACAATAATACCATCGAGTCCTAATTTAATGGCCTTCTCAGTATCCTCTTCGCTAGCAACTCCTTTTAAAACAATTTTCCCCTTCCACATATCGCGAATGGGTTTAATCTTTTCTTCATTTAAGCGACCCGAAAAAGTATCGTTCATAAACTTACCCAACTGTTTTAAATCTAATCCTTTAGGCATATAAGGAGTTAGATTAGCAAAACTAGGTTGCCCGTGAACTAAGGTTTTTACAGCCCATTCTGGTCTACCTAAAATTTGCATGATGTTCTTTGCAGACATTTTTGGTGGCATGGCCAAGCCATTACGAATATCTCTTGGTCTAAATCCAAATGTTGGCACATCGCTTAACAGCACTAAAACTGGGTACTCCGCTGAGGCAGCTCTTTTAATTAAATCGTCCCGTAACGAATCTTCCGCAGGATGATACAATTGAAACCACGCTTTCCCTTCTGTTAATTCTCCTACACGTTCAATATTACTTGTGGTAACGGTGCTTAAAACAAATGGAATATTATGCTCAAAGGCTGATTTTGCTAATATTTCTGTAGAATTTGGCCACATAAGGCCTTGCAAACCTACTGGAGCAATACCAAAGGGTGCATCGTACTCATGCCCAAATAAATTGGTCTTCATGGACGATTTTGTATGCTTGGATAAATAATACGGTTTTAACTCAACTTCGCGTATTTCTGATGTGTTCTTATCCAGGTTTACATCCTCATTGCAACCACCATCTAAATATTCGAACGCGAATTTTGGAATCTTTCTTTTTGCTCGCTCCCGTAAATCGTTCACCGAAGGATATTTAGGATTAAAACTCTTGCTTATTTCTTTAGGTATTCTTCCCATACTACACCAGTTCTAAAGGAACCAACTTTTTCATTTTGTAATTTTCTTTCAGAAATTTTTTTCCAAGTTGCTTATTTGACAAAACCATGCCTGCACCAAGTGCTGAACCTAAGGGTGATGTTGTGGTTCTTACTTTATATTCTTTAAAGTGATATCCCATCAATTTTACAAAAATGTCGTTATCTGTAAAACCACCATCAATATATATTTTCTGTATTGAAGTTTTCCCAATTGCCATTTTAACCGATGCTATTTGAAGCTCCATAAGTTCTATCATTAATTGATGAAAAGCTTCTTCAAAAGTTTTAAACCTATTTAAATCTGTTTCTTGGGGTTGTTTTCTTTTTAAACTAATCCCTTCAAACTTAAAATATATGGCAGCGTTTTTAACTAATTTAAGGTATAGTTCCTTGTTAAATGTTACCTCTCTATGATATCCATATTCTTTACCGTAATACATACTCAGTTTTTTAACCTGAAGCTTATATTCATTCCCCATAAAAAAACGAGTCGCTTTAACACGTCTACCATCAATCTGCATATAATTTAAACAATTATCATTGAGGTCTTTCTCAGTGAGTTTTTCATTATTATACGGATTTAATGAGATACTCCATGTGCCCGTAGATAAAAGAAGGAATGGTTTTTTTTCGCTAAATAAATAAGGTAGTAATGCTGCTGAACTATCGTGAATACCTACTCCAATTTTAATATTCGCACCATTGTAATTCATGTTGATACATGTCTGGGTTGAGACTATTGGGGGAAACACTTCATTTATTTTCTCTTGATATACCCAATCATGGTAATCATTCTTTTCATAGTCCCAAAGTAAGGTATGACTTCCCAAACTGGTATACTCACTTAATGGAATGCCTGTAAACAAATACGATAGGTATTGAGGAAAATGAAGCGAATATTTAATCTTCTTATACAATGCTGGTTTTGTTTTTTTTAACCAATACAACTGTAAGCCAGAATTTAACAATCCTGCTTTTGGCGATGCTGTTTCTACAGCGACCTCTTTATACGTAGCATAAAATTCTTCTATAAAATCTTCGGGTATTGGTTTTAGATAATTATACAAAGGCGTAAGTACTTTTCCATCTTTATCTAAATGCACAAAACTTGCTCCGTAGGTAGAAAAATTAATGGCTTTTATGTCATAGGTTTCTGCACTTAGAATCCTATCGAACAATTCTTTTAACCATTGTTGAAGCGCTGGTAGGTTCTCTGTTGGGAAACCATCCTCATCTTCAATTTCATCAAACTGGGTGTATTCTTTATATACTTCTTGAAAATTTGCATCGAATAGAAAAAACTTTTTATTGGTTTTACCAATATCAAAAACGGCGGTTACTTTAATTCTTTCCATTTTTAATTTTTTATAACCCAGATGCTTTAGAGTTTGCACCACGCTCTGCAACTAAACTTGAACGAACTCCTAATTTTCTGTATGCCTCAATCGGATTTAATGCCCCACCAGAAAGGAATCTAGCTTGTTTTATTAGTGGTCTAACATCTGTTCTATAAGCTTCTTGTATTATTTCTTGACATAAGGTGATATCATTTTCGCCTTGCGCCGCTCTAAGTTTTTTCTGGTCTATAAGCAGTGCTTTGGCATAGGCCTCTTGGATAGCTTCTAGAGACTGTATTAAATCTTCAATAGGGTCTTTTAGATTATGGCTAGCATCTATCATCCATGATAATGCTGGATTATTAGGATTGTTTTCCATACCATAAACCAGTTCATTAAAAATAAGAAATAGTGCGTATGGTTTTATGCTACCAACAGTAAGGTCATCATCGCCATACTTGCTATCATTAAAATGAAATCCCCCTAATTTCCCTTTACACATCAGCGTTGCCACTATTTGCTCAATATTCGTATTAGGTAAATGATGTCCTAAATCTACAAGCGTTGTGGCTCTCTCTCCACAAGCATTGGCTAGCATAAAAGAGGTACCCCAATCTTGTATTACAGTACTGTAAAAATTAGGCTCGTAAGGTTTGTATTCTATTAGTAACTTCCAATCTTCAGGAAGTGAACTGTAAATTTCTTTTAGACTACTTTCTGTATTTAAAAGTGATTCTTGAAAATTATTCTGCCCTGGAAAAGATGCTCCATCTGCTAACCAAACCGTAAGACTTTTAGAACCTAATTGTTCTCCAATTTTAATAACATCTATATTATGTTTAATCGCCTGTGCTCTAACATCTTTATTTCGGTCTGCCAGAGAACCATACTTATAACTTTGCTTGTCGGTAGCCTGGTCTTGAAAGGTGTTAGAATTCATGGCATCAAAACCAATATTCAATAATGAGGCTAGCTCTTTTATAGCATTGTAATCTTTTGGAACATCCCACGGAATATGCAAAGAAACCGTCCCTGCCGTTTGGGTAAGGGCATGTATTAATCCCACATCCTCTAGTTTTTGTTCTAAGGTGGCTGGTTCTCCTTGGTACGAAAAGCGAGCAAAACGTGTGCCGCCAGCGCCCAACGCCCAACTAGGGATTGCAACTTGAAAATCGGCTAGCTTTTTCACAATAGTAGCTACATCAAAACCTTTGTTATTTAATGAATTTGACAAAAAAGCATAACTATCTTTTTGTTGCTGTACCGCGCTTTTATTGCAATCATGAATGTGTTCTTCTTTAATTTTCATGTGTCCAAAATTTTGTCCTTGACAAAAAATATTTAAAAAAATAGAGAACCATTTAATCAAAAATTCTCCAATCTATTTACCGTACAAAAGCATTTGCCATACCACCATCTACATTAATAATATTTCCTGTAGACTTACCTAAAATGGCAACTAGCGAGAATACTCCATCAGCAATATCTGCTGGGTAAATAATTTCATTCAACAAATTTCTTTTGGCATAATGGGCTGGTAATTCTTCTACTGTAATTCCGTATGCTTTTGCTCTACCTTCTGCCCAAGCTCCTTCCCAGATTTTACTGCCTACAATAACACCATCTGGGTTTACCGTATTTACTCTAATTTTATCATTACCAAGCTCTGCTGCCAACAACCTTGTCATATGCTGTTGTGCTGCTTTTGCTGTGCCATACGCTATATTGTTTGGCCCGGAAACTAAACCGTTTTTACTGGCTATATGAATAATATCTCCTCCTAAATTTTGTTTGCGAAGAATGGTTACGGCTTGTTTTGCCAACTCAAACTGACCTTTTACCAATACATTTTGAAGTATATCCCAATCCTTTTCTGTAGTCTCTTCTAAGGGTTTAGATATAGCAAGTCCAGCACTATGAACCACAATATCTACACCACCAAATTCTAAACATGCCTTTTTATAGGCTTCCTGAATTGATGCCGCATTGGTAACATCAGATTGCGCATAAGCTGCCACATCATTTTTATAGGTAGCATGCGCTTCTTCTAACCTTTCTTCTGATAAATCTGTTAAAAATACATTGGCGCCTTCTTCAGCCAATTTATCTGCAATAGCTTTTCCTATTCCACCACCAGCACCAGTAATTAATACTACCTTTCTAGATAGTGGTTTCTCTTTGGGTTGGCGTTGCAGTTTTGCTTCTTCTAATAACCAATATTCAATATCAAAAGCTTCTTGTCTTGGTAGCGAAGTGTATGCTGTAATTGCTTCCGCGCCACGCATTACATTAATTGCATTAATATAAAACTCGCTTGCTACGCGCGTAGTTTGTTTATTTTTTGCAAAGGAAAACATGCCTACTCCTGGGTATAAAATTATTACAGGATTGGCATCTCTCATTGCTGGGCTATTGGCTTTTTTACAGGTATTATAATACTCCTCGTATTCTTTTCGGTATGCATCAAAAGCAGGGTTTAGTTTTTTAAGAATAGCTTCCGTATCTGAAACATCCTCATTTGGGTCTAACGACAAGACTAAAGGCTGAATTTTTGTTCGTAAAAAATGGTCTGGACACGATGTTCCCATTGGAGCCAAGCGAGACAAATCATGACTATTTATAAACTCCAACACCTTTTCATCATCCGTAAAATGACCTATCATTCTATTTTCAGAAGAACAAAGTCCTCTTAAAATTGGAGCTAGGATTGCTGCCTTATCTAATCTTTCATTCTTAGATAAACTCTTTATTTTTTGTCCTCCAAAAGGAGCTCCTTTTTCTTTTATTTTTTTCTCAATGTATTCTGAAGCAGTTTCAATAACCTCTAAACTATTCATGTAACATTCATAGGAAGTATCTCCCCATGTAAATAAACCATGACTTCCTAAAACAATACCCCTTATCCCTGGATTATCGTTTAAACATTTTTTCAATTGTAGTCCTAAGTCAAACCCAGGGCGTTGCCAGGGCACCCAGCCCATTGTATCTCCCCAGATTTCTTTTGTTACTTTTTCACTGTCTTTAGCTGCAGCAACAGCAATTAATGCATCTGGATGTAGATGGTCTATATGTTTAAAAGGGAGTAAGCCATGTAAAGGTGTGTCTATTGAGGGAGCTCTGCTATCTAAGTCATAAATACAATGATTAAAAAGACCTACCATACGATCTTCATCTGCCAAACCTTTGTAAACATTTTTTAAGTTTCTTAATCTATCGGTATAAAGTCCTGCAATACCAGAACGAGTTAATGTACCTATATCGCCTCCAGAACCTTTTATCCACATTACCTCCACTTCCTCATTGGTCAATGGGTTCTTTTCTATGGTCTTACAACTTGTATTTCCGCCTCCATAATTGGTAATTCTAAGATCTCTACCCAAAATATTAGACCTGTATAAAAAGAGCGCTATTTGGTCATTTCCCAGTTTTTCAACAGCTTCATCATCCCACAAGTACTCTACATTTTTAAAAATTTTAATCTTCATTTAGACTATTTTTACTAAAATATGAAGTTTAAATGTATTCATTATTTTATTTGTAAGTGTTCTGAACTGTTAGGTAATGACCCAAAATAAAAATTTAGTATTGGAATTGATAGCAATAAATGAGTTTTCAAAAATTCCAAAGTATAAACAAATTATTAACTCTATTTATACAGCCATTGAAAGTGGCACTATAAAAAGAAATGATAAGCTACCCTCTGTAAATGAATTATTAATAGAATTTGATATTTCCAGAGACACAATTGTTAGGGCGTATGACCACTTAAAAAAAATTAAAGTTGTGGAATCTGTACCTGGAAAAGGATATTATATAAAAACTGATAATCTTATCCTCAAGGCTAAGGTATTTTTATTATTTAATAAGTTAAGCACGCATAAAAAGACTATTTACGATTCTTTTTCAAGAACTTTAGGGGATAATGCCACAATAGATTTTTTCATCTACGATAATAAGTACCGGCATTTTAAAGAGCTAATAGTCGCTAGTAAATCTCGAGATTATAGCCATTATGTAATTATATCACATTTTGAAGAAGGAGGTGATCATATAGTGGATTTTATTAAAAAAGAAATCCCCATGAACAAATTAATTGTTTTGGATAAAAAAATAGACACCTTGGAAAAAAGTGTAGCTACTGTCTATCAAGATTTTGAAAACAATATATACTCGGCACTAACTGAATTAAATCAACTTTTAAAAAAATATAAAAGTATAAAACTCTTATTTGGGAGTGACACCTATTATCCAAAAGAAATTAAAAAAGGGTTTGTAAAATTTTGCGGGGAATATGCCTATGATTTTTCAGTTATTGACTCATTAAATTCCATAGAAATAGAAAAGCATACAGCCTATATTGTTTTAATGGAAAGCGATTTGGTTACTTTAATTAAAAAGATAAAGCAAACAGATTTTATTTTAGGAAAAGATGTAGGCGTTGTTTCTTACAACGATACTCCGCTTAAAGAAATTTTATTGAATGGTATTACCGTGATTTCTACAGACTTTGAAAAACTTGGTTTGCAAGCAGCCAATATGATTCTCAATGGTCATAAAAAACAGTTTAGCAATCCCTTTTATATTATACCAAGAAAATCGCTTTAAATAATGATTATTTTCTTTTTTCCTTTTTATAGAAGTTTAGAATAGTACTTTGGCGTTCAAATAGATTTAGTCATCAGAAAAATGTAGAGCATAGCAACTATATTAAATCAAAATGATTTTTATATCTTTCACAGGGTAATTTCTTTAAATTACTAAAAACCATTAACTATTAAATAACCAAATAACTAACTTATGAAAGGACTGGATTCACTAGACTGGATTGTAATTGCTGGCTACTTTATAATATTGCTAGGAGTTGCATGGTGGGTCATAAAACAAAAACAAAAAAATACTGAAGATTACTTTTTAGCAGGCCGTAATATAGGATGGTTTATGGTTGGTGCCTCAATTTTTGCCTCTAACATTGGCTCTGAACATGTTGTTGGATTAGCAGGAAATGGCGCCGGTGACAAAATGCCTTTACTTATTTATGAATTACATGCTTGGCTTGTATTAATGCTTGGCTGGGTATTTTTGCCCTTTTATGCTAGAAGCGGTGTGTTTACAATGCCAGAATTCTTGGAAAAACGTTTTGATGCACGTTCCAGATGGGTGCTATCTATAGTTTCTCTTATAGCATATATATTGACCAAAGTATCCGTTACCATTTATGCTGGTGGAGTTGTAGTGTCTGCTCTTTTAGGAATTCCTTTTTGGATTGGAGCAGTTGCAACTGTGGTTTTAACTGGTATTTATACTGTTTTAGGCGGCATGCGAGCTGTTGTCTATACAGAAACCATACAAGCCATTGTATTGGTTGTAGGCGCAGGTATTTTAACCGTTTTAGGATTAGATGCTGTTGGCGGATGGGGTGAGTTAAAGGAAACCATTGGTCCAGATTACTTTAATATGTGGCGCCCTAATTCCGATCCAGACTATCCATGGTTACCACTATTTATAACAAGCACCGTGGTAGGTATTTGGTATTGGTGTACCGATCAGGTAATTGTACAACGTGTACTAACGGCAAAAAACATTAAAGAAGGAAGAAGGGGAAGCATTTTTGGTGCACTGTTAAAGTTGCTTCCTATCTTTTTATTTTTAATTCCTGGAATCGTAGCACTGGGATTAAAATTACAGGGGAAATTAGACTGGGACAGCCCAGACGAAGCTTTTCCTGTATTAATGAGTAATTTAATGCCGTCTGGATTAAGAGGATTGGTTGCTGCAGGTTTATTAGCTGCATTAATGAGTTCGCTAGCCTCCGTATTTAATTCTTGTTCCACATTATTTACTTTGGATATTTACAAAAAAATTAAGCCGAACAAACCAGAGGCTGAATTGGTAAAAACAGGAAGAATTGCCACTTTCTTTGTTGTTGGTCTTGGACTCCTATGGATTCCTATAATTTCGAAATTATCTGATGGCCTTTATGAATACTTACAAAATGTACAAGCCTATATTTCACCACCAATTGCGGCTGTATTCCTATTAGGTATTTTTTATAAAAGAATGAATGCCAATGGTGCTATTGCCACATTAATTGGTGGGCTCATTATTGGGTTTTCTAAACTAACCTTGGAAATATTAAAATCTAGTTTTTCAGAAGGTAGCTTCCTGTTTAGCATAGCAAACATTAATTGGTTAGTTTTTGGCGCTTATTTCTTTGCACTTTGTGTTGCCATAGCAGTTGTTGTAAGTATGTTCTACCCAGCACCGACACAAAAACAATTGGCAGGATTGACTTTTGGCTCAGTTACAAATGAGCAAAAAGAAGCAAACAAATCTAGCTACAACATATGGGATATCTTAACATCAGTTCTGGTCATAGTAATAGTAATATACATTATGATTTCATTTAGTACGCTTGCATTGTAATTTTTAAAAAATATGAGCACAAAAAAAGCCTTCAATAGTTGAAGGCTTTTCTATTTATAAAATCAGCATTCTATTTTAGAATAATTTCAATTGCATTTAATTCTTCCTTACTAAAATCTAAATTATCCAATGCCTTAATATTATCTAGTAATTGAGCCGTTCTGCTAACTCCCACAAGTACTGTTGATACTCTATCATCTTTTAGCAACCAAGCTACAGCCATTTGAGCTAAACTTTGACCCCTATTTTCAGCAATATCATTCAGTTTTCTAACTTTATCCAGCACTTCTGGGGTAATCTGATTTGTATTTAAATACCTCGCATCTTTTACTGCGCGAGAATCTTCTGGAAAACCTTTTAAATACTTATTGGTAAGAATACCTTGCTCTAATGGAGAAAACGCAATGGAACCCACTCCTTTTTCACCCAAAACATCCATTAATCCATTTTCAGCCCAGCGATCAAACATATTGTAACGTGGTTGATGTATCAACAAGGGTGTTCCCATGTCTTTTAATATCTCATGAGCCTTTGCAGTATCTTCGGCATTGTACTGAGAAATACCCACGTACAAAGCTTTTCCTTGTTGTACAATACTATGCAAGGCTCCCATAGTTTCCTCAAGAGGTGTATCTGGATCGCGTCTATGGCTATAGAAAATATCTACATAATCTACACCCATTCGTTTTAAGCTTTGGTCTAAACTAGCAATTAAGTACTTTCTAGAGCCTAAATTACCGTAAGGACCAGGCCACATATCCCACCCTGCCTTGGTAGAAAGTATTAACTCATCTCTATAAGGTGCAAAGTCCATTTTGAACATTCGTCCAAAATTTTCTTCAGCAGAACCATATGGAGGACCATAATTATTTGCCAAATCGAAATGACAAATGCCATTATCAAAAGCTGTTCTTAGAATATCCCTGCCCTTATTAAAGTCATCAGAATTTCCAAAGTTGTGCCATAATCCTAAAGATAGCATTGGCAACATTATTCCACTGTTCCCACAACGGCGATATTTCATTGAATCATATCTATCTTCCGCGGCTTGGTATGTGCCAAAAGGTGAATCGTCATTAATTTTCATATAGTTGGTTCTAGGTTAATTTAAAGTAAGTTAAACTTACTGAATTTTTAAAATTAAATAAATATGTTTTTGTTATGATATTGAATTGTTTAGGGTTGTTACTGTCCTATATCAATCACTTCAAACGAAATCAATTCATTGTCTTCAAACTTAGATGTTACTTCTATAGGATTACAGCACACTTCACAGTCTTCTACATATGTTTGATGTGCAACCGAAGAGTCTAACAACATGGATATTTCTTCCCAACAATAAGGACATTGAAAAAAATGTTCGTCCATATTAGTTCAAAATCATAAACTAACATTCAATAGTTGTCCTGTAAGTTGCAATAATTGCAACTCGGCCAATTTAGCATCGTACTTTGCCAAATTTTTATTGGTCTGGGCATTCAATAAATTTATCTGCGCCTGTCTAAACTCTATAGATGTAATTCTTCCCAATTGAAACTGCTCTTTTGAACGCTCAAAATTATTTTGATTGGTGAGCACATTTTGCTCTTGAATGTTATAGATATTTAATCTGTTCTTATAGATGTCCATTGCATTTTGAATGTCCCTGTTCACTTCCAATTCAATTTGCTTTTTAAGCATTTCCTGATTCTCATATACAATTTTGGCATTCTTAACACGTACAGTTGTGCCACCGCCATCAAACAAATTCCATGTTAAATTGGCTCCCAATCCCAAACTTGCGGAAGTCGTATTAGTTCCAGGGAAAATTGCTCCGGACAAAAAAGCCGATGGTGCGCTTTGGTTTAGATTCCAACCGTAAGAACCAGTTAGCCCAATAGTGGGTAAATATCCTGACTTATTGACCTTAATATCATATTCATTAATCTTTAAGTTTTTCTCTGTTTGTAAAACGGCAACATTATTTTCTTGAGCCTGAGAAATGAATTCCTCTAACCGTATTTTGGACACAAAGCGAACAATGGTATCTACAACATAGGTTTCATTCAAATTTTGGTTCAATATTACATTAAGGTCCCTTTTTGTATTTCTTAATTGTTGTTGAACATTCAATAAATTTATACTGTCGTTTGTAACATCTACTTGCGCATTTAAAATATCTAACTTGGTATTCTGTCCATAATCAAAAGCATATTCTGCTCGCGTATTTCGGTTTTTTGATATTTCTAATGCCTGTTGTAATACATTCTTATTTTCTGTTAGTCTGGCAACTTCAAAATAAATACTAAAAAGTTGAAGGATTGTATTTTCTATAGTCTCCCTTGCCTGCAATTCACTTAGTTGATATTGCTCTTTCAACCTCTTGTAATTATAATGCCTCCCCAAACCATCAAACAAGGTATAATTTAGGTTTATACTGGAATTGTAACGCTGACTTTCAGCCTTATTCACCTCAGCGTTCGATCTTGGTTTACCATCTTCCGTAAGCTGACCTGGGAACTCAGTACTAGAATCACTTCTGTTATAATTTGCTCCAGCATTACCTGTTAGTGTTGGCAAATAACCCGAATTTAATAGTCCTGCATTGTTATCAGCAATTTCAACCAGATTTTTTGCTACGTTAATTCCGTAATTGTTTTCCAAAGCCAAGGTCACAGCATCTTCTTTGGATAGCAATTTTTCTTGGGCATTACCTTTACTAATAAAAGTGAAAATTAAAATGGGGATAAAATAAATTCTTCTCATTATTCTTTGTCTTCTTAGACTTGGGACATATCGATATTACTTTCTTCTACATTGGAAGAAACCTCATGTACACCATGTAGCTTATTTGGTAATTCTTCGCTCATGTGCAGCTCTTCATTCTGTTCTTTAATAGCACGTTCCACTTCTTCCTTTGTTACTTTATCACCTGTTTTTAACCATTTTGTAACTACTTTGGCCTTATTGCTAAAAGAAAGGAACAAAGGCAACATCAACAAAGTTAGAATGGTCGCAAAGCCAATTCCGTAGGCTATTGCAATTGCCATAGGTTTTAAAAACTGAGCTTGTCGGCTTTTTTCCATAAGTAATGGAGCCAAACCTGCAATTGTTGTAATAGAAGTCAAAAATATGGCTCTAAAACGTGAACGACCTGCTTCATAAATTGCATTGTCAAATTTCATTCCATCCCGTAAATTACTATTGAATTTCCCTATCAACACCAAACCATCATTTACCATAATACCTATCAATGCAATAATTCCAAGCATTGATAATATGTTAATTGGGAAACCGTGAATCCAATGCCCCCAAGCAACAGCAGTTAAACTAAAAGGCACCAAAAGTAACAACATCAATGGCTGACTAAAACTTCTAAAAGTAAAAGCAATCGTCACATAGATTAAAAACAAAACGGTAAGACCAGCAAACTTTAAAGATTTCATAAGTTTGTTCGCCTCCCTATTCTGTCCTTCGTAAGATGCTGAGACAGTAGGATATTTTGACTGAATTTGTGGCATTATTTCCGTTTTAATTTCGGTCATAATATCCGTGGCACTTGTTGTTTCTACATTTTTAATGTCCGCAGAAATACGAATTTCCCTTCTGCCATCTAAATGGTTAATTGCTACATCACCTCTTTCAATAGAGTAATTGGCAATTTCGTTCAGTGGCACTCTATTCCCACTCGGGGTAACAATACGCATTTCATCCAAATCGGTAATAGAAGACCTATTTTCTCTGTTATAGCGTACCCACACCCTAATTTCATCTTGTCCACGCTGAAAGCGCTGTGCCTGCACTCCGAAGAAACCTGCACGTACCTGGCTCATGATACTTCTTAAATTTAGTCCCAAAGCATATGCATTCTCCTTTAGTTCCAAACGTATTTCTTTAATACCAGCTGGGTCATTATCCTCAACATCTTTTAATAAAGAATTGTTTTCCATTACTGATTTTAATTCAGCTTTGGCTGCTTTTAATTCTGTGATATTACTTCCCAGAAGAGCAACGGAAACTGGGCTTCCCCCAAAATTGCCTCCAGAACCATATATAAGACTTTCGACACCAATGATTGGTCCTACCAATTCTTGTAAACGATTGGATACCATATCCGACCGAATAGCATCAGGTCTTTCTTCACCTGGAAGCATATTAATGACAAGTGTAGCAGAAGAAGATCCTGGTCCCAAATTCTTTATCACATTTTCAAACAACTGCTTATCCGTTCCTTGCAAATATTTATCTGTCATTTCTTGATTTACAATTTCGGCCTTATCATAAATCATACTTATAATAGAATCTGTAATTTTTTCATTAGTTCCATTAGGCATGGATAGCTCTACAGCGATTCTATCACTCGCAATTCTTGGAAAAAATGCAGTCCTTATAACACCCCCACCAATCGATCCAAAAGTGAGTACTAAAGCCATCACAAAAAAGGAGAAAGTCAATATTTTATATTTTAGGGCAAACTTTAAGGTTGGGCTATACAATTTATCTCGCATCCAAGCCATTGCATCATCACCAATCTTATTAATAATTCTTAACTTGGAAAACACCTTGGCTATACCCTTTTTTGGTTTATCATCTTGAGCTCTCAATGCTTTTGAATGAGCCAAATGAGCGGGTAATATAATTAATGCTTCAACCAAAGAAACAACCAAAGTAAGTATTACAATTACTGAAACTTCCGAGAAAAATTCTCCTATACGACTATCCAAAAAGAAGAAAATGGAAAACGCCAAAATTGTCGTTATAATTGCAGACACAATTGGTGGGATTACCTCCATAGTACCATCTATTGCCGCCTGCACAGGAGTTTTCCCCTTCTCATAATGTTGATAAATGTTCTCTGCAATTACAATACCATCATCTACCAGAATACCAATTACAATAATCATCCCAAAAAGAGATAATACATTAATGGTAACATTGAACAAGGGTGCAAAAACAAACATTCCCAAGAAAGCTACCGGTAACCCAAAAGCTACCCAAAAAGCCAATCTAGTATTAAGGAAAAGGGACAAAAAGAGAAGCACCAAAATCATCCCTACCACCGCATTTTCTGTTAGCAATTGGGTACGCTGATTTAATACTTTTGATAAATCGTTGACAATACTAAGCTGTACATTATTATATTTTTGATTGAATTCTTCTACATATACCTTTACCTTATCTGCTGCAGAAATTAAATCCTCTGTGTTGGTACTGGTAATGGTAGTGTTTACTGATAAATTGCCATTGAAAAAGGATGCATTGGGCGTTTCGGAAAACCTGTCCCTAACAACAGCTACATCTTTTAATCTTATTGTTCTTCCTGATGCATCTGATCTAATAATTACATTAGACAATTCATCTCCATAATAACTTCTGTTATTAGCCCTAATTAAATACTCCTCAGCACTGGTCTTAATATTACCACCCGTTACCAATATGTTAGCATTTCCTAACGCTTGGGCCACTTCATTAAAAGATACATTATAAGCAAGCAAACTATTCTCGTTTACCGCAATTTCTATTTCCTCTTGGGGGTATCCAGAAATATTTATTTGAGAAATACCATCAATGCCTCTAAGATCATTCTCAATTTGTCTTCCTATTTGTTTTAAGGTAGCCAGAGGAATATCATCACCGCTAATTGCAAAGCTTATGGTTTGCCTCACAGCTTCTAGCTTAGAAACTACTAAAGGCTCCATCCCTGATGGAAATGACGGAACTCTGTCCACGGCATTCTTAACTTGTAAGAGCATAAAATCTATATCTCTTCCTTTTTCTATTTCAACATTTATGCTTCCACTATTTTCCCGAGAAGTAGAAGTAACTCTATCTACGCCAACTAACCCCTTAAGATTATCTTCTATTTGAAGCACAATACCTTCTTCAACCTCTTGCGGAGAAGCTCCTGGATAGGTAATGTTTATTGAAATATTTTTTGATTCTGAAAGTGGAAAAAACGAAGATTTTAATGTGTAAGCACCAACAATACCAAAAATAAAAAATGCAATAATGATAACATTGACAGCTACATGGTACTTGATAAAGTATGATATAATCTTCCTCATTATTTATTCTGTTGCGTTGGACTTTTGCGCTGTGCCTTTTTCATCGAAAATCTTTACCAGCATTCCAGCATATGCTCCTACTACTGGTTTTTCTATTATTGTTATTCCATTTGGCACATCCTTGAGTACAACTTTTTTATCAGAAAAGAAAACAGGTTTTACATCTATTAAATCTAATATAGAATCTCTAACCACAAAAATTTGTTGGCTTTCCAACAACAATCCCCGATCAATTTCAATAGCATTGGTTTCTTCTTTGGCATTAAGGTTAGCTTCCAAATACATACCTTCTTTCAACTCACTACTGGTTACTTCAATAAAAGCAGTGACAGTTTGTGAAGCTTGATCCACCCTACCATTTATACGGGTAACTCTACCTGAATACTCTTTTGTTCTGTCTAAGTTCACCAAATTAACAGCCTCTCCTTTCTTTAATAACTCGCCATGAATTTTACTAACCGCCACTTCCAACTCATAAACTCCAACATTTATATATTCCCCTAATTTTTGTCCAGGACGAACTAAAGTTCCTTCTGTTACCAAGGCTTCTGTAAGAATTCCATTATAAGGAGCGGTAATAGTAAATTTAGAAAGTCGTTGTTCTAAGTTTTTAACATTGTAGTAATTGGTTAAAATTCCTCTTCCAGAAATAAAGTACTGTTCTTTTTCTGATGCCATTTTTGGCAAAGGCGGTGTACTTTTATTAATATCAAAGCCTCTTAAATATTCTTCCCACTTTGGAAAAACTTCGGGATAATCCAAACGCAAGTCTGGCATTATGGAAGTAATTAAATTATAGAGATTACTTTTTGCGGATTGTACACTTGCATAATATTCCGAAGCGTCTATACCAATCAATCTTTCACCAGTTCTGTACTCTTGACCTGCCTTAAATAATTTATTTCCCCTTCTAAAAACACCTTGAACCTCTGCAAACAATTCCATTCGTTGTTTAGCAACAAGGTTACCATTAGCAGTAACTATAATAGGAATAGTCTTATTTACAACTGTATCTACAAAAACCGTTTTAACCACCTTATTTTGGCGTGCAATTGGTTTTCTTTTATTTTTAACGATAAGTCCTGCACCATAAATTGATGCTATAATTAGTAGAACTCCTAGAATTGATAAAATAAGTTTCCTGAGATTCATAAAGGATAGGATAGATTGGTAATAAGATTACAAAACTATCCATTAGTTTAAGCTAGTCTTGTTAAATATATCTTAAATATCCCAGTGCCTTGTAAATAAAAAAGGATGCCATATAGGCATCCTTTTTTCAAAACTAACTAAATTAAAATACTACTAATTGTCATCATCATCGACAAACTTGGTGTCTGCCATTCTTGTTTTGCTAAAATCCATATCCTTAAAATCTAACCTAACATCTTCTTTATCATAATCGAACACCAAAAATTGTTGAGTATTCATCATCTCCAAACTTTTATAAGAATTAAACTTATTATTTTGGATTTGAAGTATTTCTAAGCTTGCCAATTGACCAAATTCCTGTGGAATTTCACCGCCTAAATTATTATTAGCTAAAACCAATTCTTTCAATTGACCCAAATTACCTAATTCAGAAGGTATAGACCCCTCCAATGTATTTTCAAAAAGTCCAAGGCTTTTTAACATGGTAAGCTTACCCAAGGATTCTGGTATTTCTCCTTTTAAATTATTACTAGATAGGTTAAGCACTTTTAAATTTTTTATATCTCCAATACTTTCTGGAATACTTCCATTTAAGAAGTTATTGAAAAGAGAAAGTTCTTCCAAGCTCTTTAAGTTTCCAATTTCATTGGGAATAACACCCTTTAATCGGTTCATTTCTAGCTTAAGAACTTTCAGTTGCCCTAAATCAGATAATTCTTTGGGAAACTCTCCAACCAAATTATTGAATGCCAAATTTAGATGCGATAAATTTTGTAGCTTTTTAATACTCTTTGGGATGGTTCCATTCAAATTATTTCTAAATAAATTTATCTCAACCACATGTCCATCAGCAACCTTAATCCCATACCAGCTTTCAACTGGTTCATTTAGATTCCACTTTTTTATCCATTCACTTCCCTTTGTATAATTATAAAAATCTATGAGAGCCTTTTTTTCCTTGCTAGATACATTTGCAAAGATCATTTGCCCAGAAATAAAAAACAAGATTAGAATAAGTTGTGCTTTTTTCATTTGCTATATATTAATGCTTAGAAAAAAATAATGAATTTCCTACATGCATAGGATTTATCCTACAAATTTAAGATTACAACGGTAAATAGGCAAAAATATTCGTTCAACGGTGGCAAGACTGTTCATTTTTGTTGTGAACTACCAAAAAACTGTGGTTAAAGACTTTAAAATAGATTTGAAACTGTCTTTTTTATGTCAAGCTTTCTAATTCTAATGTGATGCTCTCCCAATTTTTCATTAACTCTTCCAAAGTTTTTTTCTTTTTTTGGTAGCCATCAAAAAAATTAGGCTTGGAAATAGCTGCATCATAATTCATTAAAAGTTCATGGTCTATTTCTCCTATTTCCTTTTCCAAAGATGAAATTTTACTCTCTATTGTGCTGAGCTTGTTCTTCAAAGTTTTTAATGCTTTCGCATCCTGATAACTTGTGTTTTTTGGTTTGTTTTTTTCTTTTTTTTGCTGAATGTCTTCTTTCTTTTCTATTGCTCTAAAATCCTCAACCTTTCTTTGTTCAAGATAAAAATCAATATCTCCTAAATATTCTTTTATTTTTCTATCCTTGAACTCGTATACCTTATTGGTGAGTCCTTGTAAGAAATCCCTATCGTGCGAAACCAATATCAAAGTTCCTTCAAAATTTATTAGAGCTTGCTTTAAAACATTTTTGGATTTTATGTCAAGGTGGTTGGTAGGCTCATCCATAACCAGAACATTAAAAGGCTGTAGTAACATTTTAGCCAATGCCAACCTATTACGCTCACCTCCGGATAACACTTTTACATATTTCTCCACATCATCTCCTCTAAAAAGAAAGGAACCTAAAATATCCCTAACCTTACTTCTATTCTTTTCATTGGCTGCATCTATCATGGTGTCCAATATGGTTTTATTCCCATCTAGATATTCTGCCTGATTTTGTGCAAAATACCCTATCTGGACATTATGTCCCAACTTAAGGTGGCCACCATAATCCAAATCGCCAACCATAATTTTTGCCAGCGTGGATTTTCCCTGGCCATTTTGACCCACAAAAGCCGTTTTACTATCTCTTTCAATAAGTAGGTCTATTCCAGCTAAAACATGCTTATCACCATAACTTTTGGACAACTCTTCCATCTCCACAATTATTTTTCCTGGAGTTACGGAAATTGGAAACCTAAGGTTCATGACACTGTTATCATCCTCATCGACCTCAATACGTTCTATTTTATCCAATTTCTTTATTAGTGATTGTGCCATTGATGCTTTTGTAGACTTAGCCCTGAACTTTTCAATCAACCTTTCTGCTTGTTGTATTTCTTTCTGTTGATTCTTTTGAGCATTAAGTTGCTGCTCTTTCATTTCCGACCTCAACACCAAATATTTTGAATAAGGCTTGTTGTAATCATAGATTCTACCCAAAGAAATTTCTATGGTCCTATTGGTTACATTGTCCAAGAACATTTTATCATGGGATACTATTACCACAGCGCCAGCATAGTTCTTTAAAAACTGCTCTAGCCATATAATAGATTCTATATCCAAATGGTTTGTAGGCTCATCCAACAATAGAACATCGTTATTCTGCAAAAGCAATTTTGCCAGTTCTATACGCATGCGCCAACCACCAGAAAAAGTATCCGTTTTATTATCAAAATCTTCGCGTGAAAAACCAAGTCCTTGCAATATTTTTTCTGTATCCCCTTGATAGTTGTAACCTCCTAAAATCTCATACCTATGGGTAACCTCGCTAACATCTACCATAAGTTGATGATAGATATCACTTTCATAATCTGTTCTTTCTGCCAATTGATGATTAATATCATCCAATTGAAGTTCCAGCTTTTTTATTTCCTCAAAAGCTTGATAAGCTTCCTCTAAAACTGTTCTACCTTGTTCAAAATCTATATCCTGTCTAAGAAACCCTATCTTAACTTCTTTATCCGAAGCAATGACTCCAGTATCTGGAGCACTGTCTTTAGACAGTAATTTTAATAAGGTAGATTTTCCAGCTCCATTTTTTCCAATTAACCCAACTCGGTCTCCAGAATTTAACCTAAATGAAATCTCCTCAAATAAAAACTCACCTCCAAATGAAACGGAAAGGTTATGGATATTCAGCATATTTTGTGACTATTGTTACAATGAAAATTAATGAGAAACTGTAGTTTTGTAAAAACTTTTGCAAATGTTAAAAAAAGGAAGCAAACTCTACAGCATTTTAACAGGAACTTGTCCAAAATGCCAAGAAGAAAGCATGTATTTGGATAACAATCCCTATAATGTTTCCAAACTTTTAAAAATGCACGAGCGTTGTTCTCATTGTAACACAAAATATAAAATTGAACCCTCTTTTTTTTATGGAGCTATGTACGTAAGTTATGGGGTGGGAATTGCCTTTGCAGTAGCTGCATTTATTATTTCCTATTTATTTGTAGGCGCTTCATTAAAAACCTCCTTTATATCCATTGTAACTACCATGGTTGTTTTTATGCCTTTCATTATTAGAATATCCAGAAACATTTGGATTAATTTTTTTATTGGCTATGACCCAGAAGTGAAAAAGGCTTAGGCATTAAAATACTTTTTTGTATACCTTACCACATCCATTTCCTTAGGCAATGCTTCATTGGCCTCTATAAATTTATATAGTTTGTCCGATGCAAGTGGACCTATCATTACTCCCCTTGATCCAAAGCCATTAAGTATATACATATTTTTATATTTTGGATGGCTCCCAACCAAAGGTCTCCTATCTGCTACTGTTGGCCTAATTCCTGCCACATGATTTATCTCCTCATACGCACACTTTAGAAATGTATCCAACTTTTCTAATAACTCTTCTTTTGCTTCTTTGGTAGGTGTATTGGTCTTATCCTTCCATTTATATGTAGCGCCCACTCTATACAAATCATTTCCAAGAGGGATTATAAATACCGAAGATTTAATAACATTATACTCTTTTAAGGCTGGGGCTTTTATTGTGAGTAATTCCCCTTTGGTACCGTTAAGTGGCAAATAATTAAAATAAGGATTCAGCTTTACTCCAAAACCAGTGGCAAAGACAATTTTTCTTGCTTTTATAGATTGATATGAAATATAGCCATTATGAATTTCTAGTTTAGAAAACTGAAAAGATTCATTTTGTAAAGCGTCTTTTCTATTTAAATAGAGTTCATAATTTTCTTTTAATAATTTGGTGTCTATCCTACCAGTTCCCAACACCTCTCCATAACCAAAAGGGGCATTAATATGTATATTTTGATTTGAAACTATATTAGGTGACAAAAATGGTTTTAGATTAACCTTGTCCGATGCTTCAAACCAAAGGTTTTGTTCCTCTATTGAAGCAAAACGCCTTAAAACTGGAACCTTATAATCTAACCTAATTCCTAACTTGTTTTCTATATCCCTATAGAAAGGTTGTGCAAAATCCAATTGTTCTTTTGCATTCCAAACAGCAGTAAATCGTTTTAAAATAACAGGATTATAAAGACCCCCAGCAACAGTAGATGATTTTTGAGAATCATCTGTAATTACCTTAAAAGTCTTTTTATTCTTTTCCAGAGTCTCGCAAAAAGAAACTCCTGCTAAGCCCAATCCTACAACCAAATAATCTAACATTAGGGCAAAAATAAAAAACGCCGCACATTAAGTGCAGCGTTTTCATTTTATAATTGAATTGGAATCAATATAATTTTATGCGTTTTTATTAATAAGCCCACATATCTTGTTCTCTATCCCTGATAGTTTCTTTAATACGTTTAGCTTCTAATAATTGAAACAAAGCATTATCTGCGACATATTCATTTACCTTACGGTCTCCGTGAACATTGTCTTCTCTGTATATAATTGCATTGAACCTTCTTGCATTCAACAACATATCATAAGATATGGGTTGAGCAGAATTTCGTTGGTTAAACACCTTGGCTTCGTGCAAAATTTCCCTTGCACTTGGGTACCATACCCAAAACAATTCTACTTTGGCATCTTCCAAATCCATAGACTCATCATCTATAAAGTTAACATCTGGTGCAACTGGTGCAATACCTAATAATCTATATTTTAATTCTCCTAAACGCTTGTCAAAATACCAAATACCTTTAATATGGTATTCTTCAATGTCAGCAGCAGTTAAATCTCTTTTATTAATATATTCTGCAGAAATTTCTTCACCAGCATTATATTGCTCATATCCATAATCTGTAGTATCTACTTTTTGCAAAGCACCTTTTACATCTTCAAGTGTTCTTTTTTCAGTAAAATAAGAATCCGCATAAACATCTGTTAGTTTACCATTTCTAATGTTCTTCATAAGAACATCATATAATGATCTTCTATCAGATCCTATATCTATAGTATCTGTAGGATAGTATAGCGGAAAATTAACACGCTCATCCAAATCTATGGTTTCCCATAAAGTTTTGGACCAGAGAATATCCCTTTCATCAACATAGGCATATGCTAGAGGAGCATCATTATCGTGAGCAATTTGCTCTTCTGTTTTTACTCCAATCTCTTCTGGTTTTTTGGCATTTAAAATATTTGCCTGTGCCATCATTGACATTGGTAGTAGAGCAACAACTCCAATTAATAAAACATTCTTCCAATTCATTTGTAACTATTTAATTATTTTTACTTAGCTAGATTATTTGCTTTTTAGAGGTATTGCACGCTGGGCACAATACCCGCTAAAAAGCTTTATTTTAATATACTAGTTTGTAATTTCTATAACAACAGGAGATACTTTTTTCAACTTGTAACTTCTATTGTTAGTGATATACGCCTCGACATCAAAAATTTGTACGGCATCACCTCTTTTTGCCCTTCTAAGAGCCGACTTGGCTCTACCATCCAACTTGTTGCCTTTTACAATAACAGTTGGTTGTCCAGGTACTTTAAACTTAAATCCACTTACGGCAAGATTCAAATCAAAATCGAAATCTTCCAATAAGGCTCCAACAGTAGCAATTTCCAGGTTTGTTCTTGGCATTTTTGCACTACCAGACTCTCCTCTAATAGAACCAGCTGGTCTTGGAATATCTTTAATTCTAAACTCAGCAGGAGTAGAGATACGTTGACCATCAGGCAATACACCAGATGCAATAATCTTTACAGTTCTACCTTTTCCAGGGTTCATAACATATTTACTACCACTTCTTTTAGTAAGACCAGGTGCAGATGCAGAAACCTTGTTGTCTGGAATTCCAGGTATGGAAATAGACATTGGGTTAGCAACTCCACGGTATACTACATTCATTTTATCAGCAGCAATTAAAGCAGCATTCGGCTTTGTTATAGTTGCAAATTTTTGAGATACTGGCACTTCTGTACGCTCACCATCTTGCAAGAACACCAAATTTCCTTTTAATTCGTGATCTCCAGGACTACCGGCACTTACCAATAATTTTACTTTACCATCTTCGATAGCAAAATCTTTACCTTCAGTCAATTTTCTACCATCCAAAGTAATGTTTACTTCGTTTGGTCTAGTAGTAGCATCCTTACGACCCAATACAATACTTCCTGTGAACTTTTCACCAGCATAATAAGCTGATTTTTCTTGCTCCAACAAAGTAGTATAGTTGGTCATGGATATTTCACTGGTCAATTGACCTTCCAACATTGCTTTCAACGCATCCTCTTCAGTAGCTTTAATGTCAGCCTGCAATGCAGTCAACTTAGTTAAAGAAGCTATTAAAGGAAATCCTTCATAGTGATAGTTGATCCAATCTTGTTTTGTACCATCTCTCTTCTCTACTTTACCGTTAGCATCACCTGTTTCAAAACGTGTTGAAACTGATGCCTTTACTTCCTTCATCTCTACTGGTAAAATAGCAGATATTTTAGTACGGTAATCTGTGATTCTCTTTAAGAACTCTTGTCCTTCTTTACCAAGATTATCACCTTGAAAGAATTTTTCATCCAAATAATCTGACTTGTCCATTACGGCATAATCTTTTGGATCTTCTACGTCTTTGACCAATTCTGTTTTTAAAGTCTCCAAGTATTTATAGTAGTCTTGCGACAAACCTTTAATTTCTTGTGCTTTTTTGTAAAGAGGACCAAATTTTTCCTCATTCTCAGACGCTTTAGTTTCCAAACCGCTTAAGAAGGCAAGATTACTTTCTTCGGTTTTTCTGTTGGAAGTCTCCATCTTTTCGTTCATAAGACCGAAAGCTGCAAGAACTTCTTTACTCATATTTAATGCCAGCATACATATGAAGACCAAATACATTAAGTTGATCATCTTCTGCCGTGGCCCTTGTTTTCCTGATGCCATGTTTTTCTAATTAGGTTTAATTAATAATTTGATTTGGATTTGTTATTTACTAACACTAATTAGTTTTTACTCATTGCAGACAACATACCACCATAAACTCCATTTAATGAAGAAAGGTTAGTTGCTAAAGATTCCATTTGATCCTTAAGTGCTCCAGCATTTTCTACAACTTCTTCGTTGATAGAAGCTTGTCTACTAGCACTTTCTAATTGTACTTTATATAAGCTATTCAAAGATTCCATTTGAGCTGCCGCTTGAGACATTTCATCAGAATATTTCTTAGTAGATTCCATTGCATCAACTGTAGGTGCAATTCCTTTTGCAGCACCCTCAAAGTTTTTAATACTACTACCTAAGCTGCTCATTAATTCAGCATCAACACCAGCTTCTTTTAATAAGTTATCCAATTTTTTAGATAGCAATCCTTCAGCTTCCTTAGCTTCTTGAGCTTCAGTTTTCTTTTTACCTGAAGATTGTCCACCAGCTAATTCTGGGTATACTAAAGACCAATCTAAGTCTTCATCTATTGGTTCAAATGCACTAATTGCAAAAATAAGAGCTTCTGTAATAAGACCTACTGCTAAAAGAAGACCGCCTGTTAATGGTCCAAATTCCCAGTGTAGGATTTTAAACAATGCACCAATGATAACGACTGATGCTCCAAGGCCATAGGCCATTGCAAATAATTTTTTTGTTGATTTTGACTGTGCCATAATTTAAAATTTAATTTAAGTTTAATGTTAAAAATAATAAGTATTTGGTTAAATTTAAGATAAGGTTTACATTAATTTTTTTATCTGATTCCTTTAGGGTCTTCTTCTCCCATAAAATCCTGCACTGTACGGAATCCTATATAACTTCTTGCAGAATCTTGATATTCATAATCTCTTGTACTTACTTGTAAAAAGTATGCAACATCTTTCCAAGAACCACCTCTAATAACTTTTCTTTCATTATCACCAGATATGGCATTTGGGTTCATTGTTGAAACATATTCATAAGAATTAGGGTCGTAACTAGAGTTTGTCCACTCAGAAACATTCCCTGCCATATTAAATAGGTTATAATCGTTTGGCTCAAATGATTTTGCCTCTACAGTATACAGTGCAGTATCCGCAGCATAATCCCCACGTTGTGGTTTAAAGTTTGCCATAAAGCAACCTGTGTCACTAATTACATAAGGACCACCCCAAGGATAAGTTCCACTTTCAATACCTCCTCTAGCAGCATATTCCCACTCAGCTTCAGTTGGTAATCTAAACTGGTTTACAAACTGCTTGCCTTTATCTTTTTGATCATCATTTTTGAACTTGGTTCTCCAGTTACAAAAAGCTTTGGCCTGTGCCCAAGAAACCCCTACAACAGGATAATCGCTATAAGCATCATGCCAAAAATAATCGTTGTGCATGGGTTCATTATATGAGTACGAGAAATCTCTAATCCAAACTGTTGTGTCAGGATATATTTCTAATTCTTCTTGTCTAATGAAATCTTTTCTACTACCGCTTCTTGAACGAGCAGCAGCTTCAATATCCATCCAACTGTACTTGTATTTTAATTTTGTAACATCTACTGTTCTCTGACCGTTATATGACTCTTCCTCTGGAATATATATTGAGTCCATAATCTCGGCATAATACTCATCTGGATAATCGGATGTATCCCAAACTAAATCTTCATCTGTGTTCAGGGCTCTACCTTCATAATAATTATCTCCCATTCCAGAATAGTTGTCCATCATGTATTTATCATACACAGACATTTTGGTAGTATCGGCATCCTTAAATGCATACTCACCTATACCCCCATCCTCTGGACCTAATCCCAACTCATCTGCTAAGATGGCCAACTTGGTTCTCGTAATAGAATCTTTCACCCATTCTACAAACTGGCGATATTCACTATTGGTGATTTCTGTATCATCCATATAGAACGATCGCACGGTTACAGTTTTGGTCGGAGCGCTCATAACCTTAGCCATGTCTTCTTCAGACTTACCCATGATAAATGCGCCTTGGGGAATGAGTTCCATTCCATAAGGTTTTTCAGGATACCATTTCTTTCCTTTGGCTCCTACGAGTTCCCCTTGTGTTTTAGACCCACAGCTTGTGAGTAAAAAACCAAATGCTATAGATAGTAACAATAGCTTTTTCATACTTTAGGTTAAATTTGGATTATGAGTTTAAATTGTAATCACAATTATTATTCTCTAAAACTAATTTTTGATTAAAATATTGTGCAAGAATATATATCCTTAAAAAATATTTTAATCAATTAAAGCCTTTCTTATAAGCTTTAAACCACCTTTCAGGAATATTTTGATTACATGCATCTAGATAGTCCTGTTCGGTGCATGGTAATAACGCAGGTGAATTTGTTTTATTATGTGAAGTTAAAATAGATGGTACTTCTACCCACCATCTTTCTGTTAAGTGGCTTTTGTAGTATACAAGTTCTTCTGTATCTGTAGGCACTATAAACTTGGTAAAATCTTCATTTTTAGAGTTTGGAAATTCCTCTACACGGTAATTATGTCCTTCAACAAAATACCAGATTATTTGAGCTATCAACTGATAGGTTTGAGGTGTATTCTCTCCCTCATAAATACCAAAGACAGATACCTTATCACTAATCCCTGCATATCTTGCAATGGCACATATTTCCCGTCCATTGAAACCATTTGGAGAAAAGTTACCAGACATGCATATATCACTTGCTCTAACTGCCCTCAAATCTACACTCACCATATGGGCATTCCTAAGTACGGGTTCTGCCAAAGATATGTTGGCAGAAATATCACCCAATCTATAGGCATCAAAAAAGAGGCGTTCCATAAGGTCCACTTCTTCTTGAGCATTAAAATAACTTTGGTAACCAATGTTAGAAAAATTAAAAAGATTATTAGGAGCATCTGTGATAATCTTGCTCATGTAGGAATTTGAAGAAATAAGTTCTTCATCTTGGCCAAAATCGAATCTACTATCAACAGCTACTAAATTTATCATATCCTTAATGCCATCAAAAGCTCTGTAAGCTGGATATGTAATATCTTGGGTTGCACCAATAATAATAGGTATAACTTTTTCTTCTAATAAGCCGGCAACAATTTCTTTTACCACAAAGTAAGTGTCCTCTACACTTTCTCCTTCTTCAATATCCCCCAAATCAACGATAGTGGCATCCCAATTTCCCATCATTAATTTGTAAAACTGCAATCTGATTTCTGAAACATTTAATGGTTCCAGTTTCTTTTCAAAAGCATTTCTAGATTCCAAAACACCCATAATGGCAAAGGATGCATTTGCAAGAACTGGGAGTCCTTTTCTTTCTGTATGTTTATGAATATTGCTTCCCAGTGCTTGGGGCGGTAACAATTCACAATGCGCCAATACTTTATCTGCAACCGGAATCAAAAAATCAAATGCCATAATTACTTTTTAGCCTTTGGTTTTGTCTTTCTTTTTGGAGTTTTCTTTTCTATAAGTTCTTTCGCCTGTTCCAAAGTTACTTTTGCGGCATCAACATCCTTGGAAATCTCAACCTTTATTTTTCCTTTTATAATGTTGTGCCTACCCCATCTGGCCTTTTCTATTCGTATTTTTTCTTCTGGCCACTCCTGTACTAATTTATCAATTTCCTTCTGCTTTTTAGCCTCAATTAGTTCTTCTATATCTTGTTGTGACAGGCTATCAAAATCATATTTTTTGTTCACGTTTATGAACATTCCGTCCCACTTTATAAAAGGGCCAAACCGCCCTACACCTTTGGTGACATCCTTACCTTCGTATGCTGCAACAGGAGCATCTGCTTTTTGCTTTTCTTTAATAAGCTCTATGGCCCTATCCAAATCCACATCGAAAGCACTTTCCCCTTTTTCTAGAGAAACAAATTTTTTCCCAAACCTAACATAGGGACCAAACCTTCCAACGTTAGCTTCAACTTCCTCACCTTCAAACACACCTAGTTTTCTTGGCAAGGTAAAAAGCTCCATGGCATCTTCATATGTTATTGTCTGTAAAGATTGTTCTGGCAATAAACTGGCGAACAAAGGTTTTTCTTCCTCTTCCACTGTTCCAATTTGTACCATGGGTCCAAATCTACCCAACCTTACTGCAACCTGTCTTCCTGTTTTTGGATCAGTTCCCAAAACACGCTCTCCACTAGCTCTTTCTGCGTTTTCTTGAACATCCAATACATTGGGATGAAAATCTTTATAAAATTCGCGCATTACTTTTTGCCAATCTTCACTTCCATCAGCAATCTCATCAAAATCCTCTTCAACTTTCGCTGTAAAGTTGTAATCCAAAATGTTAGCAAAATTAGTTACCAAGAAGTCATTTACAATCATACCAATATCGGTAGGCACTAGCTTGCCCTTTTCCGAACCAATAGTTTCAGATAAGTTCTTTTCCGAAACCGAACCAGACTCCAACACCAATTGCGAATATTTTCTCTCCGCACCTTCAACAGTTCCTTTTTCTACATACCCTCTATTCTGAATTGTAGAAATAGTTGGTGCATAAGTAGAAGGTCTTCCAATACCCAATTCTTCTAATTTCTTTACTAAAGAAGCTTCGGTATATCTATAAGGTGGTCTTGTAAAACGTTCTGTTGCCGTAATATAATTATTGTCCAGAGCATCCCCAATTTTCATTGCCGGAAGCATTCCTTCTTGCTCTTCTGCTAAATCCTCTTCATCTTGGCCTTCCATATATACTTTAAGGAATCCATCAAACTTAATAACCTCACCATTAGCTGCAAACTCTTGAGAATGCGTATTGGCTTTTATTTTTACATTGGTGCGCTCCAACTCAGCATCGCTCATTTGTGATGCCAATGTTCGCTTCCATATTAATTCATATAACTTAGATTGATCACGTTCTAAGGAAACCGACTGTCTTTTCATATCTGTTGGGCGTACAGCCTCATGTGCCTCTTGTGCTCCTTTGGATTTACCAGTAAAGCTCCTAACCTTACTATATTCCTTACCATAATTTTCTTCAATAGCATCCTTTGCCGCATTTATAGCTTCGGGGGAAAGATTTACACTATCCGTTCTCATATAGGTAATAAGTCCCGCTTCATACAAACGTTGGGCAACCTGCATGGTTCTACCCACAGAAAAATAGAGTTTTCTTGCTGCTTCTTGCTGCAAAGTGGATGTTGTAAATGGTGCCGCTGGAGATTTTTTTGCAGGTTTTTTGTCCAAGCTAGAAACTGAAAAATTAGCCTCCAGATTCTGTTGTAAAAACTTTTCTGCTTCTTCTTTTGAGTTGAAATTTTTTCCCAATTTGGCAGAAAACACACTTCCTTCTTTTGTCTTGAATTGTGCTACAACCCTATATGATGCTACGGGTTTAAAAACCTCTATGTCCCTTTCCCTCTCAACAATTAGACGAACAGCCACGGACTGTACCCTACCAGCCGAAAGTCCTGGTTTTATTTTTTTCCAGAGCACTGGAGATAATTGATAACCTACCAATCTATCCAAAACTCTTCTTGCTTGCTGAGCATTTACAAGGTTATAATTTATCTCACGTGGATTCTCTATTGCTTTTTGTATGGCACTTTTCGTAATCGAATTAAAAACAATCCTTTTGGTCTTATCCTTATCCAATTTTAACTCCTCTGCCAAATGCCAAGATATGGCCTCACCCTCTCTATCTTCATCACTTGCAAGCCAAATAGTCTCTGCCTTACTTGCTAAATCTTTTAGTTTCTTAACAAGAGCCTTCTTTTCCTTATCAACAATATATTTAGGGGCAAAATCATTATCTACATCTACACCTAATTCTTTGGATGGAAGGTCCGCAATGTGTCCAAAGCTGGACTCTACTTTAAAATCTTTGCCTAAAAATTTTTCAATGGTTTTTGCCTTTGCGGGCGACTCTACAATTACTAAGTTCTTTGCCATTCATTGGGTTTTGAAGTGACAAAAGTATATCAATTTTTTTATTTTAACCTTTATAATATGGTATTGCATAAAAAAACACCCATCATGATGGGTGTTTAATTTTTTTATAAAACCAAAAAATCAATTTAATTCCAACATGCTTATCAGCTCTATACTGTTCTCTAAATATGTATATTGATATAAGATTTCATCTCCGACCATTAGCAATGTTTCTTCTAATGGAATTACGTCAAAGGTGATAATATCTTCAAAATGATTTAGGGCTTCTAAATTTGAAATATCGGTCTTGTCATATACTTTTAGGCCAGATGAGCCGTCGCAAACAAATAACTTTTCATCCTTTATTCCCAATCCATAAGGCTCATCCATTGCATAGATTTCTGATAACTCGGGGCTGGAGATGTTGGAAATATCAACTATAAAAAGTCCACTTTCAGTAGCTCCACAATTGTTCCCTCCTCTTAAAGTAACATAGGCGTAGTCTCCATCTACAACAACAGGATCACAAGCGGTACCATGTTGAAATTCTGATATAAAAGTTGGGTTTGCAGGTGAGGAAATATCATATATATACATTCCTCTCATACTGCCAAGGAATAAATGGTTGTCTCTATTAAAAATAGTTTCAATATCAAACCCAGCATACACATCATCCAAATCCTGTGGATTCTCCAAATCTGAGATATTGAATATATTAATGCTATGGCTGTCCACAGCATACAAATAATCATTTACAATTTTAAAACGCGCCAACGAACCTCCTTGACCTGTATCTCCTCCAGTATCATTGGCCGTCTCCGCAAACAAAACATCAGGGCCTCCAAATCTTTGTTCATACTCTTCAATCAATCTTCTTTCTGTAATTGTTTCCCAGCCAACTATTATTTCATTTTCATAATCTATATTTTCATATTCAATAAAATCAGCATCAACTGGCCAGGCCACATAGTCCTGCAGAACATTTTCTAATCGGTTTACAATTTTAATACTGTTGATGTTAGAAATATCCAATACAATTAAATCGGTAAGACTATCAGCATATAGAATATCATCCTTCACAGAAATATCCACATTACCCGCAATTTTTATAAAAGCTATTTTTTGTGGTGAAGCTGGGTTGCTATTATCTATAACATGCACTCCTTTATATTTATCGTTTACAAAAATGTAATCTTGGTAAGCATATATTTTTCCAGATTCATCAATGGGCAAAGGTGAAACAATATCCACACTATTTTTAAATTCTACCTTGGTCATCTTTAATGGTCTTGCCACCAAATAATCGGCGTATTTACTATCTTCTTTATCGCAGGATACAAAACCCAATAGTACAATTGATACTAATATAAAAATTGTCTTTTTCATGATTGATTTTTTTTAGTTGCTATCATATAGATGAGTTATGTACGTGGACGTTGCGTTAAGTTTTTGATAAATATTTAACTGTCAATTTGTCACCATTTCCCAATTAGCACTATCTTTGCAAACCCATTGGAAGACAATATTAATGGAAAAAATAATAGACGAAACCGCTCAAGGAACTGCCTTAAACATTAAGGAGAAGAAAAAAAATTCGCGCAAGCTTTATATAGAAAGTTATGGTTGCCAGATGAACTTTTCCGATAGTGAAATTGTGGCTTCTATCTTGGCAAATGAGGGTTACAATACCACGCAAAACCTTGAAGAGGCAGATTTAGTTTTGGTAAACACCTGCTCCATTAGAGAAAAGGCAGAGCTAACGGTTAGAAAGCGGTTGGAGAAATTCAATAAAGTAAAAAGAACCAACCCTCATATGAAAGTTGGGGTTTTGGGCTGTATGGCAGAACGTCTAAAAAGTAAATTTCTAGAAGAAGAAAAGATTGTGGATATGGTCGTAGGACCAGATGCCTATAAAGACTTGCCAAATCTTATCCAAGAAATTGATGAAGGCAGAAATGCTGTGAACGTAATCTTATCTAAAGATGAAACCTATGGTGATGTTGCGCCTGTTCGTTTAAACACCAATGGTGTTTCTGCTTTTGTTTCCATAACACGTGGCTGTGATAACATGTGCACCTTTTGTGTTGTCCCTTTTACTAGAGGAAGAGAACGAAGTAGAGATCCACATTCCATTATTGAAGAGGTAAACGACCTATGGATAAAGGGGTATAAGGAAGTTACACTTCTTGGACAGAACGTGGATAGCTATCTGTGGTATGGTGGTGGATTAAAAAAAGAGTTTGCAAATGCCAGTGATATGCAAAAAGCTACTGCTGTGGATTTTGCCAATCTTTTGGAAATGGTAGCCATTGCCCAACCCAAAATGAGAATTCGTTTTTCAACCTCTAACCCACAGGACATGACTCTTGATGCTATTAACGTAATGGCTCGTTATAATAATATATGTAATCATATTCACCTTCCTGTTCAAAGTGGTAGTAACCGTATTTTAAAAGCCATGAACCGCTTGCACACACGAGAAGAATATTTTAAGTTAATAGATGACATTAGAGAACTTATTCCAGATTGTGGTATTTCCCAAGATATGATTATTGGTTTTCCAACAGAAACGGAAGAAGACCACCGAGACACTTTATCTTTAATGGAATATGTAAAATACGATTTTGGATATATGTTTTCTTATTCGGAAAGACCTGGAACTATGGCTGCTCGGAAGTTAGAGAATGATATTCCTGAAGATGTGAAAAAAAGACGATTAGCTGAAGTTATTGCCTTACAACGAGAGCATTGTCAATATAGAACAGATCAACATCTTGGAAAAGTAGAAGAGGTTTTAATTGAAGGTTCTTCAAAAAAATCTGATGCACACTGGATGGGAAGAAACTCTCAAAACATAGTTGCCATTTTTCCAAAAGAACAATATAAGATAGGTGATTTTGTAAATGTAAAAATGAATGACTGTACTTCTGCCACTCTTTTGGGCAAGGCAGTTGGTTATTCAGACAACAATTAAAAAATGGAAAGCATACAATCCATAAAGCAACGTTTTGAAATTATTGGCAATGATTTAAAGTTAAATCGAGCCATTGAAAAAGCAATTCAAGTAGCACCAACGGATATTTCTGTTTTGGTGACAGGTGAAAGTGGAGTTGGCAAAGAATCTATTCCAAAGATTATTCATTCCCTATCACATAGAAAACATGCAAAATATATTGCAGTAAACTGTGGTGCCATTCCAGAAGGCACTATAGACAGTGAGCTATTTGGACATGAAAAAGGTGCATTTACCGGTGCCACACAAACCCGTAGCGGCTATTTTGAAGTTGCAGATGGTGGTACCATTTTTTTAGATGAAGTTGGGGAATTGCCACTAACTACCCAAGTGAGACTTTTAAGGGTCTTAGAAAATGGTGAATTTCTAAAAGTAGGCTCCTCCCAGGTACAAAAAACCAATGTTCGTATTGTTGCCGCAACCAACATTCATATGTTCGAGGCCATTAAGAAAGAGAAATTTAGAGAAGACCTTTATTATAGATTAAGTACAGTAGAAATAAACATCCCTCCTCTAAGAGAACGCAAAGAAGACATTCATTTATTGTTTCGCAAGTTTGCCTCAGACTTTGGTCAAAAATATAAAATGCCCACAATTCGTTTGGAAGATGATGCTGTTCAACTTCTATTAAAATATAGGTGGCCAGGAAATATTAGGCAACTTAGAAACATTGCCGAACAAGTGTCCGTATTGGAAGAGAAAAGAAGCATTTCTTTGGCAACACTAAACAGTTACTTGCCCAATGCTGGGGATTCCAATTTACCGGCCGTTATCAACAAAGAAAAAAAAGAAGGGGATTTTAGTAGTGAAAGAGAAATTCTCTACAAGGTTTTGTTTGATATGAAAGGAGATTTGAACGACTTAAAAAAGTTGACCTTGGAACTTCTTAAAAATGACAATGGTGAAAAAGTACAGGAAGAAAACGAAACCCTTATCAGAAAAATTTATGGCAACAATGGAGAAAACGTTATAAAGGACGAACAAGAAACCATGGAAGTGCTACAATTGCCAGAACCCGAAATAGAGACCCATACCCATATTGCCGCAGTACAGGAAGATAAGTATCATTTTGCTGAAGAAATAGAAGAGGAAGAAACCCTATCTTTACAGGAAAAGGAAATAGAACTAATTAAAAAGTCCTTGGAACGCAACAGGGGTAAAAGAAAGGCCGCAGCGACAGAATTGGGAATTTCGGAACGTACTTTGTATAGAAAAATAAAACAGTACGATTTATAGCCCTTCAGCTATTAACAGAAATTAAATCTTAAAAAAAGAATAAAGATTAGGAAAATGCCATTTGTTTTTTGGAATTTTAGCAACATGAGAAAATACATACTAAAAACCATTGGTCTATTGTCATTTTTATTCTTAAACGGTTGTGGTATATACAATTTTACTGGTGGTGATGTTGGAACTGCTGAAACATTTCAGGTAAGTTTTTTTCAAAATTATGCCACTCAAAGTGCTGGTTCTATTATTGAGCCAGGGCTAGACAGAAATTTTACATTGGCACTACAGGATTTAATCATGAACCAGACCAGCTTGGATTTGGTAACCAGTAATGGCGACTTGTTATATGAAGGTGAAATAGTGGAATACCGGATTGCTCCTATGACTGCAACGGCAAGTCAAACTGCAGCCCAGAACAGATTAACAATGGCAGTAAATGTGCGTTTTTACAATAAAACCAAAGATGATGTAGATTTTGAAAGGCGCTTTTCCTTTTTCTTTGATTATCCTGCAAACTCGCTGTTGGATGCTGTAAAAAGTCAGGCCCATGAAGAAATTTTTGAACGTATTAACCAAGATATTTTTGGCGCCTCATTAGCCGATTGGTAAATTTATGAATGTAGAAGATTTTACATACCTCTTAAAAAAACCCAGTAAGATAAGCTCTCCTGTTCAAACAAAACAGTTGGAAGATATTCTTGCCGAATACCCCTATTTTCAAGCTGCAAGAGCAGTTCATTTAAAAGGGCTTAAGAACCTAAACAGTTACAAATACAATAGTGCCCTAAAAATTACAGCTGCGCATATTGCAGACAGGGAAGTGCTTTTTGATTTTATAACATCCGAAGAGTTTCTTCAAACTAACATTGTTAAGGAAAAAATCTCCTTGGATAATCAGGAAGAGACTATTCCCCCAGAAGAGTCACACACACTACATGATGCAAAATCCAAAGACAATCCTCTTCCGCAAAATATTAAAGATGCCGAAGAAATTTTAGACCCCGCACTATTTAAATCTAAAGACCCTAAGATTGACAAGGCGCTTTCTAAAGCCAAAAAAGATGCAGAAAAAAAATTGGAGTTGGGCAAACCTTTGGAATTCACCAAAAATGAAAAACATTCGTTTAGCGAATGGCTACAACTAACATCTGCCAAACAAGAAGAAGATGAAGAAGCAGATTTTCCATTAGAACAAGACGTTCTTAAAAAGAAGAAATTTGACTTAATAGACAAGTTTATTGAGGCCAATCCCAAAATAGTTCCAACTGGGAAATCTGACCAAAAAATAAATATTAAAGAATCTTCCAAAATTAACACTAACGAGTTAATGACAGAGACTTTGGCTAAGGTATACTTAGAACAAAAAAAATACAAAAAAGCAATCCAAGCATACAAAATTTTAAGTTTGAAATATCCAGAAAAAAGTAGTTTCTTTGCAGACCGAATTAAAGCGGTAGAGAAAATACAACAGGAAAACATATAGAAATGAGTACATTTTCAATCTTCTTAATTTTAATAATCGCAGTATGCCTACTGTTGGTATTGGTTATTATGGTTCAGAACCCAAAAGGCGGTGGCCTTTCATCTTCTTTTGGAGGCGGTGGCAACCAAGTAGTGGGCGGTGTTAAAAAAACAGGTGATTTTTTAGATAAAAGCACATGGACTTTATCAACTTTGTTGATTGTTTTAATTCTTTTGTCCAATGTAGCTCTAAAAGGTAATTTTGCAGATGCAGAATCTAAGTTGTTACAAGGTGATGATATTGAAAACACTCTTCCTGAAACAACAACACCGGAAACTCCAGCAGCAACAAATGAAACAAACCCTATTGATACAATTCAATAAACAGATAAAACATATTGTGAAAAATATAGCAAAATGCCAGCAAAAATGACAAGCTGGCATTTTTGTTTTACAATATGTCAGTTTTTCGGAATTGGCATAATTTCTGCCCATCAGTATCAAGTATTTAAATTATCAAACTAAAAAATAAAAACATGGCGAAACTTAGTATTAAACCATTAGCAGACAGGGTACTTATTGAGCCCATGGCAGCCGAAACCAAAACTGCATCTGGAATCATTATCCCTGACACCGCTAAAGAAAAACCTCAAAAAGGAAAAGTGGTGGCTGTTGGTCCTGGAACAAAGGATGAAAAAATTACCGTTAAAGTTGGTGATTCTGTTCTTTATGGAAAATACGCAGGCACTGAGCTAAAATTAGATGGAACCGACTATCTAATGATGCGTGAAAGTGACATTTTAGCAATCGTTTAATTATAAAAATTAACTAAGAAATGGCAAAAGATATAAAATTTGATATTGACGCACGTGACGGACTAAAACGTGGTGTTGATAAATTGGCTGAAGCTGTAAAAGTAACCTTGGGTCCAAAAGGAAGAAACGTAATTATTAGTAAATCTTTTGGCGCTCCACAAGTAACTAAGGATGGTGTTACAGTTGCCAAAGAAATAGAATTAGCCGATGCTCTTGAAAATATGGGAGCACAAATGGTTAAGGAGGTTGCATCTAGAACCAATGACCAAGCCGGTGATGGTACTACAACGGCAACTGTATTGGCTCAAGCAATCGTAAAAGAAGGTTTAAAAAACGTAGCTGCCGGTGCCAATCCTATGGATCTTAAAAGAGGAATAGATAAGGCTGTTGCAGCTTTGGTAGAAAACTTGGAAAAGCAAGCTAAAAAAGTAGGAAGCTCTACTGACAAAATAAAACAAGTAGCTTCTATTTCTGCTAACAATGATGGAAACATTGGTGATTTAATTGCACAGGCATTTAGTAAAGTTGGTAACGAAGGTGTAATTACTGTAGAAGAGGCTAAAGGAACTGATACTTATGTAGATGTTGTTGAAGGTATGCAGTTTGACAGAGGTTATCTTTCTCCTTACTTTGTTACTGATACAGATAAGATGATTGCAGATTTAGAAAATCCATACATCTTATTGTTCGACAAGAAAATCTCAAACCTACAAGAAATTCTTCCAATCCTTGAGCCAGTAGCACAATCTGGAAGACCTTTATTGATTATTGCCGAAGATGTAGACGGGCAAGCGTTGGCAACTTTAGTAGTAAACAAATTAAGAGGTGGTTTAAAAATTGCTGCTGTTAAAGCCCCTGGATTTGGAGATAGAAGAAAAGCAATGTTAGAAGATATTGCTATTTTAACTGGTGGTACTGTAATCTCAGAAGAAAGAGGATTCTCTTTGGAAAATGCAGATCTAACTATGTTGGGTACTGCAGAAACAGTTACTGTTGATAAGGACAATACGACTATTGTTAACGGTTCTGGCAACAAAAAAGACATCAAAGGAAGAGTAAGTCAAATTAAGAGTCAGATAGAAACTACTACCTCTGATTATGACAAGGAAAAACTTCAAGAACGTTTGGCCAAATTGGCTGGCGGTGTTGCCGTACTTTATGTAGGAGCAGCTTCAGAAGTTGAGATGAAAGAAAAGAAAGACAGAGTTGATGATGCTTTACATGCAACAAGAGCTGCTGTAGAAGAAGGTATTGTTGCTGGTGGTGGTGTTGCTTTGGTAAGAGCAAAATCCGTTTTAGAAAAATTAACTGCTGAAAATCTTGATGAAGTTACAGGAATCCAAATTGTGGCAAAAGCAATTGAAGCTCCACTTAGAACTATTGTGGAAAACGCAGGTGGTGAAGGTTCTGTTGTAATTTCTAAAATTTTAGAAGGAAAAGGTGATTTTGGTTTTGATGCCAAATCTGAAACATATGTTGATATGCTTAAGGCCGGTATCATAGATCCTAAGAAAGTAACTAGGGTTGCATTGGAAAATGCTGCTTCTGTTTCGGGAATGATCTTAACCACGGAATGTGCCTTGACAGATATTAAAGAAGATGCTCCTGCTATGCCTCCAATGGGTGGCGGTGGCGGAATGCCCGGTATGATGTAATCATATTATAATCTTCTTAAATATAATTAGAAAAACCCGCTTCTTTCAAAGAGCGGGTTTTTCTTTTTAAAACACTAAAAACAAAACTTATTAATTGTATATCTCTACGTTAGGATAAAATGCCCCAATAGAAAACCAATAGGCAATAAATGATATAGTGGGCTTTAATTTATTTCCCTCCCCTGGACCAGAAATAGCTTCTCCAAAAACGTTCCATACCGTATCATTACTATCAGTAAAAAACGCTTCAGTTCCATTATAAGAATATTCAAAATCCAAGGTGCTAGTACTACTATCCAATTCAAAAGAAACTATTGTAGTGTTATCCCCAACCAAAAGAATTTCTTTTCCATTAAAATTGTCCTTAATTATGTTTCCTTCTTCAAAGACATCAAACTGATATGCCTTTGCTTTATCAGCATCTATTAATGCATGAACTCTTTCTTTAGAAGGCAATCTATCATCCTCAGGGTTTAAAGGAAAAATCAAATAAGAATGATTAGTTTTATAATCTCCATATGGATACACTCCATAACTCCTAGAAAAACCGGTGTCAGAATTCATTACTTTGGTATTTGGATACATGGTTTTCCAGACTCCCCAAGTAGTTTCCAAAACAGGGATAACATTTGGAATCTCACCAATTAATTCCCCATTGATGCATTTTAAACCAACTTGCGACCAATTACTATCAGTCGCACGATCATATGGTATTAAATTATTATTGTATAATAGACCAGACACTCCAAATGTAGTTTCATTTCCATCAACAATTCTGCTCCAACCAATGGAGGTTCCGGTTAAAGGACATAGAGAAATGGCCATTGGAATTCCATTTATCTCATCATTTACAATTTCATGCCAATCCAAAATAAAATGAGGGTACGCTCTTGTCTCATTACCAACTTTAACACCGATAACCAAGAAATTGTCAGAATCATCAGGAACATCATTAACTGTAAAAAATTTAGGGCTGTCTATAGATGGTATTCCATCCTTTCCAGGACCACCATCTCTTACTTCTGCTACTGGCACTAACCAATTATTGGTTGATGCAACACCTCCCCCTTCTTCATCACCACTACTTGTATTGTTTGGCAGATTTAAATCGGAATCAGTAGATACATCACTACTACTACATGAAATAGTAAGCAGTATGCTTGCAAGTAATAAAAAAATCTTCTTTTTCATTGTTCAATATTTAGGTTAATATCATTTTTCTTGGCATTTAAGTTTAAAGAAAGACCACTTGTAAATCTATATGTAGGAGTTAGCTGCGTACCGTCTACATTACTAATTATAGGCAGTTCCAACTTATTAAGAAATGTTATCCTAGGGAATAACTTAATAGATAGGCTTGGAACAACAAACAACCACTTACCACCAGTATTACTCAACTCATTACCGTTAATAATATCTCTATTTGCCTTTCTATATTTAAATGTTAAACTGACATTAACAATTGTATTTAAAATCAAGTACTGATCGGAAACTCCAAAAAAAGCTTGTATTTCATTTCCATATTCATAGATTGATGAACCTTGCAGATAATCGGCATTTTCACCTGTAATTCTACTAATAACCCTTGCTGAAAATGTTGTAGTAGGTCTAAACTTAAAGTTTTTACTCAATGATGCAAAGAGAATTACATCCCAAGCCCCGCTACCTGGTTGTAAATCTGCTATATATGTTATTCCAGAATTATTTACCTCATCAAAAGAACCCAGAGGAATTTTAACACCTGTTCCAAAAGTAACATCACTAGTTTCTCCAAGTATTTTTGCAAATCCATATTTAACCAACACAACTCCATCTCCTATTCCAGTAGTTTGCTGTAAATCAACATTTCCAAACTGGTCTATTGCCCTTCTTTGGTTTACCCATGTCAATAAGCTTTCAACTGATAATCTATCAGTTATTGAATATCCCAAATTAAACAATCCAGAATGTGTAATTCGTTGACGCGAATTATCATTTAATTTCTCACTACCAACATTAAGGGTCTTTAAATTATTATAGTCATAAAATAGACCAAACTCCAATGAGCCTTTTCCATTATTTACCAAACCAAGACTGTTAGATAAGGGTATTCCTCCTGAGCAACAAGTTTGAGAAAACATGAGTGGACTCAATAAAAAAAATGAGAAAACAAGGATTAGTTTAGTGTACATAGGTTTAGACTAGCACACAATTAGTGTTCACAAAAAGGAACTCCTTACACTAAAGGATGATTTTAACGCATTGAAATAATGTAATTTAACGTTTGTAAACCTACGCTACAAAACTATTGACCAACATCCAAAAAGCCATAACCAACATTATAGCATTTTCTATAAACGTGGCTTCGGTCATTGGTAATTTTAAAGCGGTTCCCAAACAAGCACAACTAATGCTTTTTTTGTCTAATAAAGTTTTTGTGACTCCAACAGTAGTTATTCCTAAAATAATAATTGTAGCAATCAAAGCTATTTTAACATTAAAGCGCATTAAAAACATTAACCCAAGCGTCACCTCAATAAAAGGGTATACCCAACCATACACTGGAATTCTTTTTGCCAAGGGGTCATACATTCTAAAACTTTCTGGAAATCCTTTTAAGTCCAGCAACTTAAAAAAGCTAAAAACAATATAAAAAAGCCCCATAAAATCCAACATGGCCTCACTGATATTCCAATTTTTATAGTTCAGTAAAAAAGCAGCGGAAAATAAATAGAGAAAAATGAGAAACAAGGGTTTTAACTGTTTCCATTTAGAAACCGGTTCATCAATTACACCTTCGTTCTTATCTGAAATGGAATATTTTTTTGGCAAAGCATTTTTAAGAGCATCAAATGGAATATAAGTATCCATAGTAATCTGTGCTTGTCCTTTTTCCAAGTCGACATCAACTATGGAAACACCTTTTATATTTTCTAATTTTTCCCTAACAGATGCCACACATCCATTACATGTCATTCCCGTTACCGAATATGTCTGCTCCATTTACTTAATGCTCAACATCATCATGATTCTTTATATCCCTATATCTACAGCAAGGATGCACACTTTCATAAGCCTCTTCTGTTGCCTTCAGTTCTTTGGTATCATGGCCTACAGCTGCCAAAGCCATTTTAACTTCCATTGGGTTGGTTTTGCGTTCATCCAACACTAATGACAATTGATGACTTGGCACATCCCAGAGCGCATATTTAACACCTGTTACTTCCAAACACGCTTTTTCAATGCGCATTTTACACATTTCGCATACTCCATCTACTTCAAATTCTACTTTTTTGTTCTTCTCTTGTGCAAAAGTTACAGTGGCAATCAACAGAAAGGCTATTCCTAAAATTATTCTTTTCATGTTTTATTTTTTTATTGTTTTTAAATGGTTATAGTTTAAATCTAAATCCTGCATAATACATAGTTCCCATGATTGGAGCATATACTATACTAGTATCAAAATATGCGCCAAAAGGGTCATCTGCACCCAAAATTGGCTTGTTCTGTTTAAAATTAGTCAAATTCTCGCCACCTACATAAAGTTCAAAATGGTTTGAAAGAACTTTTGTAATCTGGGCATTCATTAAACTGTAGGAAGGTGAAAACTCATTTAGCCTACTAGAAAGAGGATTTCCACTTGTGTTGGGAAGACGTTGTTTGCCTAACGAATGTAAGGTATAATCCAATCGCCATTGAGCTCCGTTATCCTTGGGTTGAGTTACATACCCTATATTGGTGAAAAATCTGTGCTTAGCCTGCAGTGGTTTTTGTAATTGTCCATCTCTATAATCTGTCTTTACATCATAGTACTTATATGCAGTTCTCAATTCCACGTTTTTTAGAATTTCATAATTCACTTCTATTTGCATACTGTTAGCAACACTTTTTCCTTCCAAATTATAAAAAGATATTCTCTGAGAATTTTCCCAATCTACCACAACTTGGTTATCAAAATCGGTTTTATAATAATCCAGGGTTATGTTACCTTCTCTTTCTTTAAAGGTAAATCCTTGAATAAAACTGACTCCATAATTCCATGCTACTTCCGGGTCCAATCCATATATTTCTCCTCCTTCATCCAAAATTTGGATGTCTCTGGAAGATGCAAAAAGTCGTTGGTTCTCTGCAAATATATTTGCTGCTCTTCTACCTTTCCCAAATGAGGCCCTTAAACTTCCTTTTTCCCATGGCGTATAACGCGCATGTAGTCTTGGAGTGATAAAAGTCCCTAGTCTATTATGATTATCCACCCGTAAACCGGCAACCAAACTCAATTTTTCCAAATTAGTATAGCTATACTCAAAAAAACCGCCAAAGGAATAATCTGTTCTGCGAAATCCTCGTGTGTTGGCAAGTTCATCATATTTATCATATGCATAGGTCAACCCTGTGGTGAATTTGTTTTTTGTATTTCCAATGATTGAATTGAATATAGCATTGGTATAAATACTCTGATGCGATATGTTATATTGATTTAGACCATAATAAGAATCCTGGTTGTGAATGCTATAAGAGGTTTGAAATCCAATACTTTGAAAAGGAAGTTGTGGAAAAACATAGCCTAATTTCAAGGAAGTGTCAAAACGCCTAGTATCTATTTCACCACCCCATGCATTGGTTGTAAATCTATCATTTTTAGGATCAAAATCCTTTAGACCCACTTGTTTTTCATCATTTAAAAAACGGACATTCAAAAAACTAACCCATCCAGTTTCAGGATTTTGGTACTGCCAGCGGTTCATTACATTTATTTGATCTGCCAAGGGAGCATCTAAAAAACCATCTCCATTGCCATCTTCTTTATGGTTCCTTTGATTGCCATGAATATAAATACCCGTGCTCAATTTGTCCGTTAGTTTTCTATTAATGTGCGTATTCAGTTCCAACCTTCCATTTCTATTAGCATAGCCATTTACAAAAAGGGCATTGTCTGTCAATGGTTTTACTAACTCTGTATTTATTTGGCCAGAAATACTCTCGTACCCGTTTACCACACTGCCCGCTCCTTTAGTTATCTGTATACTCTCTACCCAAGTTCCAGGAGTAAAAGTAAGTCCGTAAGCCTGTGAGGCGCCACGAACCATTGGAATATTTTCTTGGGTAATCAATAAATAAGGACTTGTTAACCCAAGCATTTGTATTTGTTTAGTTCCAGTGAGGGCATCAGAAAAATTAACATCAATCGCAGGATTGGTTTCAAAACTTTCGGACAGATTGCAACAAGCAGCTTTTAAAAGTTCTGCGCTATTAACTGTTATTACATTCTGCGCCTTAAAAAACGTTTTTTGTACAGCATCACGCTTTTTCTCAACCACAACCTCATCTAACATATTAGATGGTTTTAACCAATGGCGAACCATTTTGCGTTCGTCAATCGTCAAAGTATCAGAAGTAAAACCAACATAACTAATAATAAGTCTGTTGTATTCTTTTGAATAGGGAATTGCAAACAGTCCCTCGTCATTGGTAATTGTTCCAATTTGGGAGTTCATCCAATAAACATTGGCCCCTTGCAAACCAATATGCTTGTTCTCGCCATTGGCTTCCATCACCATTCCTTCAATAGTATCCTGTGAATGAGCCCAAAAAGAAAAGAAGGTGAAAATTATTATATATTTTTTCATTGAAATTTTAATTTGATATAACGTTTAATTCTTGCTCCAGAATGAAGCATATAACTCATTTCCCTAAACAATAGTTATTGGAGGGAAAATGATAAAAAACGAAAAATCAAATTAAAAAAACTTGGTCAAGAAGCTGTATGTCCTTAACCAATATGGGAGGAGGGTATTCTCTACGGGGAACAATTTGTTCCGATAGGACATCAAATAAATTTAAATATGATTGTGCATAGACAACAATAAACAATTGTTGGTCTAAACTTAAATCATCAAAGGAAATTTTTAGATCATCCTGACCCTCAACAACTGTGATTTCGTCCGAACAACAGTCCATTTTCATATCTCCATCAGAATCCATTAATTGCATACCACAATCTTCGGCTTTATGGAATATTGCAACATCCATTACCCTACCCATGCAAAAGTGCTTCTCCACCGTCCATGAAGTAGTAGAGGCCAGCAAAAGCAAAGCCATTAGAAAAGACATTATTTTATGAAGCAAATCTTTCATCACTGCAAAAATACAAAATATTAAATCTCTTAATGTAGGAACACTCTTTATTAACTAAATATTAAGTGCAATATTGTCGTAATTTTACAAAGAAAACAGTATAAATATGTTTACACAACTTAGACCGAAAATTTCTTCTATCACTAACAATTTCGCTTTAAATGTTGATGAAAAATTGCAACAAATTTGTGATGTATTAAAAGTTACCGTTCCTCATTATGATTGGGTAGGGTTTTATTTTAAAAATGGAGATAAAAGAGAGCTAAAATTAGGCCCTTATGCTGGTGAACCAACGGACCATACCATAATCCCTTTTGGAAAAGGCATTTGCGGGCAAGTGGCAGAATCCAATAAAAATTTTGTTGTGCCAGATGTAATGGCTCAAGATAATTACATTGCCTGTAGCATTACCGTTAAGGCAGAAATTGTAGTTCCTTTGTTTGTAAATGGTAAAAATATTGGGCAAATAGATATAGATTCCAACACCCCAGACCCATTCACAGAAGATGATGAACGTTTTTTAGAATTTGTAAACCTAGAAGTAGCCAAAATTCTTTAAAACTTTAGAGGTTTTGTTAATAAACCACATCGTTTTTTAACTTCAAAAAAAGTACTTTTGTTGCCTTAATTCTTTTATAACCAAGCATACAAAAAATGAGTACTTCTAAAAAAGCCACATCGGCCTTAATTTCTGTTTTTCATAAAGATGGTCTAGAGCCCATTGTTAAAAAATTTAATGAACTAGGAATTACAATCTACTCCACTGGAGGGACAGAAAAATTTATTAAAGAATTAGGGATTGATGTTGTTCCTGTTGAAGAAGTAACAGATTATCCTTCTATTTTAGGAGGCAGAGTAAAAACGCTTCATCCAAAAGTTTTTGGAGGCATTTTAAACAGGCAAGAAAATGAAGGTGATGTTGCCCAAATGGAAGAATTCAACATACCACAATTGGATATTGTAATTGTAGATTTGTACCCTTTTGAAAAGACAGTTGCAAGCGGTGCCTCTGAACAAGATATTATAGAAAAAATTGATATCGGAGGTATTTCTTTGATTCGTGCTGCCGCCAAAAACTATAAAGATGTACTTTGTGTTTCTTCTATGGAAGATTATGCCAATTTCCTTGATGTAATTTCATCAGGAAATGGATTTACAACTCTTGAGGATCGTAAACGTTTTGCAGCAAAGTCTTTTAATATTTCCTCTCACTATGACACCGCAATTTTTAATTACTTTAATCAAGACCATAAAGAAGCTGTTCTAAAAATTAGTGAGCCAAATGGACAAGTCCTTCGTTATGGGGAAAATCCGCATCAAAAAGGATTCTTTTTTGGTGATTTTGATGCTATGTTTACCAAGCTTCATGGTAAAGAACTATCCTACAATAACTTGTTAGATGTTGATGCCGCCGTAAATCTAATCAACGAATTCAAAAATGACAACCCAACTTTCGCTATCTTAAAACATAACAATGCTTGTGGTTTAGCAATGAGGGATACATTGCACAAAGCTTATATAGATGCGTTAGCAGGTGATCCCGTTTCGGCATTTGGTGGCGTTCTTATCAGTAACAAAGAAATTGATGTAGCCACTGCAGAGGAAATCCACAAGCTTTTCTGCGAAGTAGTCATTGCGCCAAGTTATTCAGCCGATGCATTGGAAATTTTAAAAGGCAAGAAAAACAGAATTATCCTTATTTTAAAAGATGTTGAACTTCCAGAAACATCTGTAAGAACATGTCTAAACGGAGTGCTAGTTCAAGACAAGGACAGTATTACCGATGCCATTTCTGATTTATCCAATGCAACAACAACTAACCCTACCGAAAGAGAGTTGGAAGATTTAATATTTGCCTCCAAGCTTTGTAAACACACAAAGAGCAATACCATTGTCTTGGCCAAAAACAAACAATTATGCGCAAGTGGTACAGGACAAACCTCCAGAGTAGATGCCCTAAACCAGGCTATACATAAAGCCAAGTCTTTTAATTTTGATTTAAATGGAGCAGTTATGGCAAGTGATGCCTTCTTTCCCTTTCCAGATTGTGTTGAAATTGCAAAAAATGCTGGTATAACAAGTGTCATTCAACCAGGTGGTTCTATAAAAGACCAATTAAGTATTGATTATTGTAATGAAAATGAGGTTTCTATGGTAATGACAGGAACAAGACATTTTAAACATTAATTTTGTTACTTTCATCGATAAAACTTACTTTTAAACCGAAACGAAACTAATAACATAAATGGGATTTTTTGATTTCTTGACCGAGGAGGTAGCTATTGATCTAGGTACCGCCAATACCCTCATAATTCATCTGGATAAAGTAGTAGTAGATAGTCCATCAATTGTAGCAAGAGATCGAATTACTGGAAAAATAATTGCTGTTGGTAGGGAAGCCAATATGATGCAGGGAAAAACCCATGAAAACATCAAGACTATTAGACCTTTAAAGGATGGAGTAATTGCAGATTTTGATGCTTCGGAAAAGATGATTAACATGTTCATCAAAAATATTCCTGCATTAAAGAAAAAGTGGTTCCCTCCTGCTCTTAGAATGGTAGTTTGTATCCCTTCTGGGATTACAGAAGTAGAAATGCGCGCTGTTAAAGAAAGTTGTGAGCGTGTTAATGGTAAAGAGGTTTATTTAATACATGAACCAATGGCCGCGGCCATTGGTATTGGATTGGATATTATGCAGCCCAAAGGAAACATGATTGTGGATATAGGAGGTGGTACAACTGAAATTGCTGTGATTGCCTTGGGTGGAATTGTTTGTGACAAATCGGTAAAAATTGCGGGTGATGTTTTTACTAATGATATCATTTACTATATGAGAACTCAACATAATTTATATGTTGGTGAGAGTACCGCAGAGAACATTAAAATACAAATTGGATCTGCGACCGAAGATTTGCAAAGCCCCCCAGAAGAAATGTCCGTTCAAGGCAGAGATTTGCTGACAGGTAAGCCAAAGCAAGTATCCATTTCTTATAGAGAAATAGCAAAAGCATTAGACAAATCTATTCTTAGAGTAGAAGACGCTGTTATGGAAACCTTATCGCAAACGCCTCCAGAATTGGCTGCGGATATTTACAACACTGGTATCTATTTAGCAGGTGGTGGTTCTATGCTAAGAGGACTGGATAGAAGATTATCACAAAAAACTGATTTACCTGTGTACATTGCCGAAGACCCATTAAGGGCAGTTGTAAGGGGTACAGGAATTGCACTAAAAAATCTAGAACGTTATAAGAGCATCCTCATAAAGTAAACATGTCTTTTGAGACTTTTTTAATGGTTTGCTAAAACAAAAGTGAATGCAGCAGATTATCAATTTTATAATTAGATATAAAATCAGTTTACTTTATATCTTTTTGATGTCCATTGCATTAGGATTCACCATACAATCTCACTCCTATCACAAATCAAAATTTTTAAATTCCGCCAATCGTTTTTCGGGAGGGATTTATAATTTGTCGGCAAACATTTCTTCTTATTTTGATTTAGGTGAACAGAACAAAAACCTGATTGAAGAAAATAGAAGACTTAGAAGTCTTCTTTACAATATAGATGGCGAGAGTCTTATAAAAATAGACTCTTCTCAGATTGGTTATACAATATCTTCAGCCAGGATTATTAAAAATAGCTACGCAAGTCCAAGAAATTATTTAACTATTGATAAGGGAAGTAATGATTCCATTAAACAAGATATGGGAGTAATTACAAATAATGGTATTGTTGGAATTGTAGATTATACTTCAGGTAATTACGGAAAAGTACAGAGTATATTAAATTCCAGGTCCAATATAAATGCCAAAATAAAGAACACCAATTATTTTGGCTCCTTAGTTTGGGACACTAAAAGATATGATGTGGTACAATTAACAGACATACCCCGTCTTGTTCCTTTACATGTTGGGGATACCATAGTGACTGGGGCTATGTCCAGTATTTTTCCTGAAAACATTCCTATTGGAACCATAAGAAAATATGACCTTAATGCATCGCAAACACTGTACAACATAGATGTTCAGCTATTCAATGATATGGCCAACCTTAAGAATGTGTATATTATAAGTAACACCAATAGACAAGAAATTTTAGAATTGGAATCTAAATTAGAAAATGACCAGTAATTTTTACTTTTTAAATATCATTAGGTTTGTTCTACTTGTACTAGTACAGGTACTGGTGTTCAATAAATTAAATTTTTTTGGCTATATAAATCCGTTTGTTTATATCCTTTTTCTATACTGGTATCCCATAAAAGAAAATAAGGGATTCTTCATTGCTATTGCGTTTCTTTTAGGATTGTTTGTTGATATTTTTTCAGATACGTTGGCTCTACACTCTGCAGCAACAGTTACAATTGCCTTTCTAAGGCCCACTATTATGCGTTTTGTTTTCGGTGTAAATTATGAATTTCAAAGTTTTAAATTAAGTAGTGCAACCAAGGCACAACAAATCACTTTTTTAGCGTTATTAATTATAATACACCATATCGTTTTCTTTTCATTGGAAATTTTTAGTTTTTCCAATTCATTATTAATTTTAAAGAAAATACTTGTCACTTTTTGTGGTACTTTGGTGATATGTTTATTATTGAATCTACTTTTTAATGTTGAAAAACAATGAAGAAATTTTTATTGTCCTCTATCATCATCATTATTGGAATTACCTTTATAGGTAGACTTTCTTATTTACAAGTTTTTAGTTTTTCCCCAAACCAAGTATTAGAAGATACAGCCGTAAAGGCAATTTATGATTATCCCGAACGTGGTTATATTTATGATCGCAATGGAGAACTTATGGTTGCAAACCAGCCCGCATATGATGTAATGGTTATACCTAGAGAGGTAAAGCCATTGGATACTCTAGAGTTCTGCAATCTTTTAGGTATAGATAAAGAACAATTTATCATCAAGTTAAAAAAAGCAAAAGTATATTCTCCTAGATTGCCCTCAGTTTTGGTTCCCCAATTATCCAAAGAGGATTATGCAGGGTTACAAGAGAAAATGAGAAAATATGAAGGGTTTTATATCCAGAAAAGGTCATTAAGAGATTACACCACACATAGTGCAGCCAATGTTTTGGGTTATATTAGTGAGGTAAACGAAAGAGATTTAGCAAAAAACAAGTACTACGTGGCCGGTGAACTTACAGGCAGAACTGGTATAGAAAAACAATATGAGGAAATCCTTAGAGGTAAAAAAGGTGTTCAATTTATACAAAAAGACCGTTTTAATAGAGATATTGGCCCTTTTAAAGAAGGCACATTGGATACAATACCAGAACAAGGAAAAGATATTCATATAACCTTGGACAAGATATTGCAGGAATATGGCGAAAAGCTAATGCATGGAAAACGTGGAGGTATTGTTGCCATTGAACCCAGTACTGGGGAAATATTGGCCATGATTTCTGGACCAACATATGACCCCGCACTTTTGGTAGGCAGGGAACGTTCCAAGAATTACACAAAATTGTATTACGATTCTATTGCTAAACCCACGTGGGACCGTTCTATTTTAGCGCAGCCATCTCCCGGTTCCCCTTTTAAAACCTTAAATGCATTAGTAGCCCTACAAGAAGGTGTTATGACGCCTGAAACAAAAGTAACCTGTCACCACGGCTTCTATGTTGGGAACACCAAAAGAGGATGTCACTGCGGTGGCGGTGTTCGCGATATGAACTCAGGAATCTATAAATCTTGTAATGCTTATTTTGCACATACGTTTAGAAAAATATATGACAAATATCCCACAACCGATGAAGGCATGGATGTATGGGAAAAACATATGAAAAGTTTTGGGCTTGGCAGTTATTTGGGCTCTGATCTTTATACGGGAGCACCAGGCAGAGTTCCCAGCAAAAAATATTATGATAATGTTTATGGTGATAATCGTTGGTCTTCATCATATATAATATCAAATTCTATTGGACAAGGAGAAGTTGCAGCAACTCCCATACAATTGGCTAATATGACCGCAGCAATTGCCAATAGAGGTTATTACTATACACCACATGTTATTAAAAAAATTGGAGAGGATAATATTGACATCCCTAATTTTACACAGCGTAAGTATACCACAATTGATAAAAAACATTTTGAACCAATTATTGATGGTATGACCAATGTTTATAAATATGGAACTGCAAATCGGCTTCAAGTAGAAGGAATTGAAATAGCAGGAAAAACTGGAACTGTTGAAAATTATACTAGAATTGATAGTGTAAGGACACAGCTTACAGATCATTCAGTATTTGTTGCTTTTGCCCCAGTAGAAAATCCAAAAATAGCCTTGGCAGTTTATATTGAGAATGGGTACTTTGGAGGAAGATATGCTGGGCATATTGCCTCCCTCTTAATAGAAAAATACCTCAAAGGAGAAATTACCAGAAAAGATTTGGAACAAAGAATGCTAGAAAAAACTTTGGAGCATGAATATGCCAAACCTTATAGTGGCCAACCGTTCAAGATAAATGAGCATGTTTGGTAAGAGCGTACTAAAAAGAATTGATTGGTTTTCTATTATACTTTATCTTTTGTTGACAGGAATAGGCTGGTTAAATATCTATTCCAGTACATTTTCTGAAGATAATACCTCCATACTAGATTTTAGTGAGCTCTATGGCAAACAGCTTTTTTTTATCGGTATCAGCATTGTATTAATTATAATTATTCTTGCTTTAGAGACTAATTTTTTTGAACGATTTTCCAGTATTCTTTACATTATATCTATTGCATCACTTTTAGGGCTTTTTGTATTTGGAAAAACAGTAGCGGGAGCAACTTCTTGGTATAACTTAGGATTTTTCAATTTTCAACCATCAGAACTAGCAAAAGTGGCAACTGCATTGGCACTAGCAAAGTACCTTAGTGATATACAGACCGATATTAAAAGAAGGAGGCATCAATTATATGCTTTCTTAATTATCTTTATTCCTGCTCTTTTAATAATTCCACAACCAGATCCTGGAAGTGCTTTGGTTTTTCTTGCGTTGATATTTGTGCTTTTTAGAGAAGGTGTTCCACTCTTTTACCTTGCTGTGGGGCTTGTTCTAATTCTCATTTTTGTTACTACATTAATGTTTGGCACCGTATGGGTAGGAATAGGGTTAGCTATACTGCTTGCTCTTTTTTTATTATTAAAAAGGGCAACATTCAAAGTCCCAATATTTCCATTAACCTTGTTTTTTATTGGAGCTATTGTGTTTTCTCTTTCTGTAAACTTTGTTTTTAATAATGTTTTTGAACAACGCCATAGAGACCGGTTTGGTCTTTGGCTACGTTTGGAAAAGGACCCAAAAAAATTAGATGAGATTAGAAAAACCATTGGATACAATACTTATCAATCTGAAAAAGCTATTGAATCTGGGGGCTTCTTTGGCAAAGGATTTTTGGAGGGAACACGTACCAAAGGAGATTTTGTTCCAGAACAACATTCAGATTATATTTTTAGTACTGTGGGCGAAGAATGGGGTTTTGTAGGTACTGCCACCGTAATTATTCTTTTTTCTCTATTATTGCTCCGTTTGGTACATATTGCAGAACGTCAAAAATCTGCCTTCAACAGAATGTATGGCTATGGTGTAATCTCTATTTTACTTATACACTATTTTATTAATATTGGCATGGTAATAGGTCTTTTACCAACAATTGGAATACCGCTTCCGTTTTTTAGCTATGGAGGTTCTAGCATGTTGGGTTTTTCAATTTTATTATTTATCCTTCTTAAACTGGATACCAACAGACTAAATGAGTGGCATTAAAATTTCCAATCATTAATCCTTATTTCTGACTCAAATTCACCTTCAAGATTATTCGGCATATTTTCAAAAAAATCAATCTTGGCAATCTTCTCCAACTCATCTATGGAAATAACAAAGCTACCTAACGACCTTGTACTTTCTTCATGTGGAATTAAAAATGCCAACACTTTTGGTTTTTCTAAACTTCCTCTACAAACAATCTTATAATAATATCTAGGTATAGCCACGTCCTCATCGCCAATGGTTGGCAATCCTTTTTCTAGGACACCACCTGTTACTACATATAAATCCCCATATCTTTTTGCCCAAAATCTTACTTGTTGTTCCAATCTATTCCAAACACCTGCATTAAAATCCCTATCCTGAGGACTAATATTACTGGTATAAAAAGTTTCATTATAAGCATATTCCGAAAAACGCCTATCTCCCGCAGGACAAAGATGACCTCTGTCATAGCCAGACCCTTTATAATTACGCCAATCAGCTGACTTGGTCCTTACCTTTGGGTCTTCAATAAAATATGGCCTTTCCCTATCATCATATGTTAAGTGGCTTTTTTTAAGCCTGTAGACCACCCATTCTGCCTGCTCATATTTTTCACTATATGAAAGAGAAAAATGGTTGTGATCAATTATTGCTCCTGTTGTAGAACTTGGCAGAAAAAGCTCGTTTATTTCTGTTTTGGAATCTTCTCCCTCAGGAGCAGAATAAGTGTCAGGAGTATAAAAATTCTCAAATACCCAAAAACCAACAACGCATATAAGAATTAGTATAGTGTATATGGTTTTATTGTTCATTTTCATTAAGTCAAAATTAATTCTATTTTAATGAATGATGTTGATAGATTCCCATAAAAAAACCTCACCATAAAGTGAGGTTTTTAATTTTTTAAACTTTTAAAAGAATTCCTTATCCTTTAACACTGGCAAGTTTAGCATTCTTTATATTATTCAATTGTAAATCCTGAAGCACATTTACTGCTTCTTCAACATACACATCTTTAGCCAAATTCTTGTGCCATCTGTCTCTCTTTTCCCTTAAAATGGAATCTTGGGTAAACAGTTCTTGCTCATATTTTAAAGATTCAAAATTAAGGTGTGAATCATAGTTGGAAATCGATTTAAAGTAATCTGACTTCACTTTGAATTTTTCCTCATTAGATTTATAATCACTGTATTTTAATGAAACAATAACCTCATCTTGCTGCTCTTTAAGCCATTTGGCATTTTCCTCTATCAACTTAATTTGAGGATTGCCGGCCATACGCTTAGAGCTATTGGCAATTGTTTGTTCATAGTCTATATAACCTTCCCAAACTTTATAATCCGCAGGGGTTATTTTATCCCAGGCCAATGGATTATCTTGATTTCTTTCACCCAATTCAATGTAACTATATCTGTCTGGTACAACCACATCACTTTTAACACCTTCTAATTGTGTTGAACCGCCATTAATTCGGTAGAATTTTTGCGTGGTAAGCTTAATTGCTCCCAAATCACCATGCTCATTGCTTCTAACAATATTATCTAACGGAATCACATTTTGTACAGTTCCCTTTCCAAAAGTCTGCTTACTACCAATTACAACCGCTCTTTTATAATCTTGCATAGCTGCAGCCAAAATTTCTGAAGCAGAAGCGGATAATTCATTTACCAATATTACTAATGGTCCATCCCATTGAATGCGTTCGTCCTTATCGTCATATACATCTTTTCCTTGCCCGGATGATTTTACTTGTACAATAGGGCCATCTTTAATAAACAACCCTGCCATTTCCACAACTGTTTTTAAGGATCCGCCGCCATTGTCCCTAAGGTCTAATATCAAACCTTCAACGCCATCTTTTCTTAGGCGTTCAACTTCTTTGGCAACATCGGTAGCTGCATTTCTTTCACCATAGTCATTAAAATCTACATAAAATTTTGGAAGGTTAATCAATCCAAATTTTTGATTTCCTTTACTTATTTTAACAGATTTTGCATATGACTCCTCTAATTCTACTTGATCTCTAGTAATTGAATATACTTGGATGCTCCCATCTACCTTTTTAATTGTAAGGTTAACAATAGAACCTTTCGGCCCTTTTATCAACTTAATGGCATCATCCAATCTCATCCCTACGATATCAACAGGAGTTTCATTTTCCTGGCCTACTTTTAATATTTCGTCCCCAACTTCAATTTGCTGGTCTCTCCATACAGGTCCACCAGAAATAATTTCTACAATTTTTGTTTGGTCTTTTCTTTTTTGCAAACGTGCACCAATACCATCATACTTTCCAGACATACTTGTGTCAAATTTCTCCTTGTCATCTGGAGCAAAGTAGAAAGTATGTGGGTCAAACTGATCAACAATGGTGTTTATATATTGTACAAACCAATCTTTTCTTTCATACTCTTCTATAAAATCAAAAAAATCATCCAACGTACCTCTTGTAGATTCTCTGGCTTCTTGTTCTGCTTTTTCTATGGATACTGATTCTGCATCAGTTGCTTTAGAATCATATGTTCCCATTGTAGCATATTTAAGCTGCTTTCTCCATCTTTCTTTTAGTTTCTTTTTAGACTCAGCAAAAGGTTGATTTTCATAATCAATATTTATTTCTTCATCCACCGCATAATCAAACGGAGTGGAAAGCACCTCGCCATATATTTCTTTTGCCTCTGCCATTCGTTTCATCAATCTGTCATAAACCAAATTGAAAAAATCTATCTCGGTATTCTTTATTTGATCATCTAACTGATACTTATATTTTTCAAATTCCTGCACATCCGATTCCAAAAAATATCTTTTTGTTGGATCTAGTACATCTATAAAACTTTCAAAAACATTGACAGAGAAATCATCATTTATATCTTTGGGTTCATAATGACCCCTTTCCAATACATAAGTTATTAAATCCAATAACAATTTGTCTTTGTCATTGGTTTCAAAAGACTTATTTGTAAAACTGCAGGAAGCCACGGCAACTAACATTGCCAAAAATGCGAAAGCTAAATTCTTTTTCATGTAATCTTTTTTTATTTAAGTCCAAAAACCTATCTGGAAATTGAACGAATCATAAAATCAAAACTTCAATTGTATATTGAACTCCCTAATATACTGAAAAAACCATGCCAGTTTAAAGCCGACACCTTATTTTTTTGTTAAACCGCATAGGGAACTGTTCTTAATGAAAAACGTATTTTTACGGCATAAATTATATTCCATGCAAAAACCCCTTATTTTGGTCACTAATGATGACGGTATTACTGCGCCTGGACTAAGAGCGTTGGTTAGGTACATGAAGAAAATTGGTGATGTGGTTGTGGTTGCTCCAGATAGCCCGCAATCTGGCATGGGACATGCTATTACCTTGGACAATACGCTGTATTCTAAGAAAATGAAGGTGGATTTAATGAACGGTGCAAAGGAAGAATATAGCTGTAGTGGCACACCAGCAGATTGTGTAAAATTAGGATTGCAAGAACTTTTAGAAAGAAAGCCAGATTTGTGTGTAAGTGGTATTAACCATGGTTCTAATTCATCTATTAATGTAATTTATTCCGGTACAATGAGTGCTGCCATAGAAGCAGGTATAGAGGGTATTCCCGCAATTGGTTTTTCGCTATGTGATTATTCTTGGGAGGCAGATTTTGAACAAGCTAAAGACCACATCATAAAAATTGTAAAAGAGGCCTTAGCAAATGGAATTCCTAAGGGAGTCGTATTGAACGTGAACATTCCTAAACTATCCAAAAAAGAAATAAAAGGAATAAAAATATGCAGGCAAGCTAGGGCAAATTGGAAAGAAAAATTTGATAAAAGGACAAATCCCATGGGCAAAGATTATTATTGGCTCACTGGTGAATTTGAACTTTTGGATAAAGGTGAGGATACTGATGAATGGGCTTTGTCCGATGGGTATATATCTGTAGTCCCAACGCAATTTGATTTAACAGCGCATCACGCTATTCAACATATAAACAACTGGAATTTACATGAATAATAAAAAAGAAATTCTTATAGGTTTTGCAGTAGGCATTATTGCAAATACAATAGGCACTCTTTTGTACATTGTCCTATTTTCTGATATGGGCATTGCCGACACTTTTAAAGCAGCAATTGAGCAAGAACATATTGGGAGCCTATTAGCATTGGGAGCCATTCTAAATTTAGTGGCCTTTTTTCTATTTTTAAGAATTAGAAGAGATTACAGGGCAAGGGGTGTTATGATGGCTACTATATTGACTGCCTTAGTAATACTTTATTATAAAATGTTTTAGAATGAAGTATTATATCATTGCCGGCGAAGCATCGGGAGACCTACATGGGTCCAATCTCATTAAAGCCATAAAGATTAAGGACATAAATGCAGATATAAGATGCTGGGGGGGTGATTTAATGCTTAAAGCTGGTGGTAATCTAGTAAAGCATTACAAGGAAATGGCCTTTATGGGCTTTTCTGAAGTGCTTTTTAATATCCGTTCTATTTTTAAGAATATTAATTTCTGCAAAGTAGATATTAAAAATTTCAATCCAGATGTTATCATCTTCATTGATTACTCTGGATTCAATCTCCGCATTGCAAAATGGGCAAAGAAGAATAATTTTAAAACCAATTATTACATCTCTCCTCAAATTTGGGCTTCTAGAGAGGGGCGGATAAATAAAATAAAGAATACGATTGATGCCATGTATGTTATCCTTCCGTTTGAAAAGGATTTTTATGAAAAAAAACATGGATTCCCTGTTAACTTTGTGGGTCATCCTCTAATTGATGCCATTAGTAATAGAGAAAAAACCAATGAAAAAGCTTTTAGAGTAGAATATCATTTGGATGCACATTTACCAATCATTGCACTTTTACCAGGGAGCAGAAAACAAGAGGTTAAAAATATGTTACTCCTTATGCTTTCTATTGTAGAGCATTTTCCAAACTATCAATTTGTTATTGCTGGCGCGCCCAGTTTAGATAAGGAATTTTATGAACCTTTCATGACAAAACCCAATATTGGTTTTGTTGCCAATAAAACCTATCAATTATTGGATATTTCACATTCGGCATTGGTCACTAGTGGCACGGCAACTTTGGAAACCGCTCTTTTTAAGGTTCCGCAAGTAGTGTGCTATAAGGCCAATTGGATATCATACCAAATTGCTAAACGAATCATTACATTGGAATACATTTCTTTGGTTAACCTAATTATGAAAAAAGAAGTGGTAAAAGAATTGATTCAGAATGAGCTCAACACTAAAAACCTGATTTCTGAACTTACCAAAATTCTTGATGGCCCTAACCGAAAATCTATTTTTGAAGACTACCATGAGCTTGAAAAAAAATTGGGCGGTACGGGTGCCAGTGAAAAAGCTGCGGCATTAATTGTTGAAAATGCTTAATTTTGATATCCGAGTGATATAATTTTCCTTGGATGCTTCGTAAATCAATATATTTTTCCTTAGTTCTTTTACTTACTAGCTCATGCTTTGTAAAAAAGAAAACTACTTATGGAAAAAAACCACGTACAGTAACAGTTGAAGCTTCTCCAGAAAACAAAATTCCCGAAGATAATAACTCAAAAACCTCACCCAGAAAATCCAACAAGGCAAATAATATTATATCAACCGCTTTAACTTTTACGGGAGTTAAATATAAATACGGAGGAACTACTAGAAAGGGAATGGATTGCTCTGGACTCCTTTATGTGGCTTTTAATGAACATGACGTTGCTATTCCTAGAGTTTCCTATGTTATGGCAAATGAGGGGAAACAGATAAAAGTAAAAAATGTAGACAAGGGCGATTTACTCTTTTTTAAAACTACTAAAAAAGGCAAAAGAATAAACCATGTAGGACTTGTTGTTGCTGTAGAAGGGAATGATATTAAATTCATCCATTCTACTTCTTCTAGAGGAGTTATTGTTTCTTCTTTACGAGAAGGTTATTGGAACTATGCTTTTGTAAAAGCCACTCGTATTCTTTAATATGAATTTATTCAAATTCATTTCAGTTAAACTGGCTCTTTTTATGATATTGGGTATTTTAATTGGCCCATTTCTAGCTGTTGACCCAACCATTTTAGTATCCTTTGCTACATTAAATCTTATACTTCTTGGGCTTCTCTTCTATAAAAACCCAAACCACCGTTCTGGTTGGTTTGGCCTATTGTTTGGAATTAGCACAATTCTAATTGGCGCCCTTTCCTATACTATGGCCCAGCCTAAGAATAAAGCTGTGCACTACTCCAATTTCGAATTTGAAAATACAAAAATATGGACCATAAAAATTAGAGAAGTTTTAAAATCAAATTCGTTTTCAGACCGATATGTTGCAGTAATTAAAAGCATGGATGACACTAAAAAGTCGGGTAAACTCATCCTGAATTCTCCTACTGATTCTACAAATTTAGAATTTAAGGTAGATGATGAACTGTACATTAACACAAAGCTTTCTGAGGTAAATCCACCTCTAAATCCACATCAATTTAATTATGCATCATATTTAAAAGATTTGGGTATTCATCATCAAATTTTCCTAAGTCCATCAAATTATATAAAGAAGAAAAATGCCACACAGACAGTCTTTGGAATGGCCGCTAGAATCAGAAATAATATTATATCAAAATTACAAGAAGCAAATTTTGGAAAGGAAGAATTATCGGTAATCCAAGCTCTTTTATTAGGACAACGAAACAGTATTTCTGAAGAAACTTATGACAACTATAAAAATGCTGGAGCAGTCCATATTTTGGCACTTTCTGGTCTTCATATAGGAGTAATTTTATTTCTGCTTCAGTTTATTCTAAAGCCTTTAGAGCAACTTCCAAAGGGCAAAACCATAAAACTGATTACCATTGTTCTTTTATTATGGGGTTTTGCATTTTTGGCAGGATTTTCAGCATCCATCATAAGGGCAGTTACCATGTTCTCGTTTATTGCCTATGCCATGTATTTGAAAAGGCCAACCAACATGTTCAATATTTTAGCATTGTCCCTTTTCTTTATTTTATTGTTTAACCCTATGTTGTTGTTCCAAGTAGGGTTCCAGATGAGTTATGCCGCAGTATTTGCAATTGTTTGGATATATCCCAGATTACAAAAATGGTGGTTTCCTAAAACGTGGATTTTGCAAAAAGGATGGCAATTGCTATCCGTTAGCATAGCAGCACAATTGGGAGTATTGCCGATTAGTCTATTTTATTTTCATCAGTTTCCTGGCTTGTTCTTTGTTTCCAATTTACTGATAGTACCTTTTTTAGGAATTATTCTTGGGTTAGGGATTTTGGTTATTGTTCTTGCACTTTCTAATATGCTCCCAAAATTTCTTGTTGATTTTTACAATACTTTAATTCATTTAATGAACTCAGTTGTTGGTTGGGTCGCACAACAAGAAGTCTTTTTGTTCAAGAATATTTCTTTTGATGGGGTTCAACTACTAATTAGTTATATGGTTATCATTGCTTTGGTATTGGTACTTACCAAAACAATTTTTAAGCGATTGGTGTTTCTTCTTTTAGGAATTATAGGTCTCCAATCATGGACTTTATATAAAGAAAATGATGCTTTACATAAGGACCGATTATTATTATTACATCAATCTAGGAATACTGTCATACTTTATCAAAAAGAAAAGATGCTGAAGGTTTTAAGTTCAAATAAAATAACTCCACAAAATAATATTGAAAATTATGCAATCGCCGAACGAATTGACAGCATTGCATATGATTCTCTAATAAATAGCTATCAAATCCAAAACAAAAAACTTCTCATCGTGGATAGCATGAGCATATATACTAGCACTAAGGTAGACTACCTTTTATTGACCCAATCTCCAAAACTTAATTTAGAACGGTTAATAGATTCCATTCAGCCAAAACTAATTCTTGCAGATGGCAGTAATTATAAAAACTATGTAAATAGATGGGAAAAAACATGTAAAAAAAGAAGACTCCCTTTTCATTACACTGGTGAAAAAGGAGCTTATTATTTTATCCGCTAGCGGATATATTACAAACTCATTTAATCATGGTTAGACAACTCAAACCCTTCCGTTTCATCATCGTGTACTAGAGTTTCTCTATCCTCTGCACCATGGGTAAGTCTTTTCAATGGTTTTAAAAGCAGCAATACCAATATTCCAAAAAGTACAGCAAAAATAAAGAGTCCGCCGAAAACTTTTAATTCTCCCGCCTGTACGGAGCTTTCTCCGATAACACCTGCCACTTTATTTCCTAAACCAGTTGCAGCCCAATAGACCCCCATCATTAACGCCATGTAACGTGCTGGCGCAAGTTTTGTGAAAAACGACAAGGAAACGGGAGACAAACACAATTCTCCGATAGTGTGAAAAAGATACGCTAATACTAACCAATACATAGCAGAGCTACCATTGCTTTCATATTGCAATGAGGCAAAAACCATATAGACAAAACCAACGCCCATAATAATGACCCCCACTGCCATTTTAAATAAGGATGATGCTTCTTTTCCTTTCAGCTTTCTCTTTGCCCAAAAATTAGCTATAACTACAGCCAGGAGTATAATAAAGCCCGCATTTGCTCCTTGGAACCATGCTGCAGGAACTTCCCATCCCATAAACATTCTGTTGGTTTTTTCTTGAGCATATAAATTCATTAATCCTCCCATTTGCTCAAATGAGCCCCAAAAGACCAAAACCATTAATAATGAGATTAATAAAACTACATACCTATCTTTTTCAACCTGCCCATTCAGGTTTTTATAAATCATCATCATTAGGCCTATAATAATGGACAGTACCACAAACAGTGCACCATACCCCCAATTGTCTGGCCCTTCAAATGTAAAGCCTGCATAAATAGACAGTACAAGAAACACAACTACTATTCCTAATTGTAAAGGGGATTTAAACAATTGTCCGAATAAGGTTGTCAAGCTAATATCCTCTGACTTTTGTTCCGCTGTAGGTTCATTCCCAACATGGACTAAGAATCGTTGCCCATAAAGATAAACTACAAGACCCATGAGCATACCAATACCAGCCAATCCAAAACCATAATGCCAACCATATACCTTTGCAACCAAACCAACTGTTAAGGAAGCCAAAAAAGACCCTAAATTAATTCCTACGTAAAAGATACTAAAACCTTTATCTCGTCTTATATCATTCTTTTTATACAACCCCCCTACCATAGTAGAAATATTGGGTTTTAACATCCCAACACCCATTATCACAAATCCAAGACCGGTATAATATGCCCAAATGGCATCTATGGCCAATACTCCATGTCCAATTGTAAGCAATATGGCACCAATGGTAACCGCCTTTTTTTGCCCAAGATATCTATCGGCAATAAATCCTCCAGGAATACTCATTACATAGACCAACATAGTGTACCACCCATATAAAGCAAGAGCTTCTGTTGTGGTCCATCCTAATCCTCCTTGGGGATTGTTTTCTAACGCTTTGGCAGTCATATATAAAGTTAACAGCGCTCTCATACCGTAATAGGAAAAGCGTTCCCACATCTCTGTAAAAAAGAGGACATAAAGTCCTACTGGATGTCCAAAAAGTTCTTTTTGATGTGCATGCTTTACTGTGTCTACCATAATTTATAGGTTGATTAGTTTTATCTCTTCTTTTAATAATATCACAATATATTAAACTTTAGCCTTAGTTTGCAACAAGTCCTATGTCATAAATTACCCTTTTAACCAAATCATATAACTTAGAGGCTTTATATTTATCTTTGTCCCAAGAAATAAATAGCATATGATTTCTCCCAAAGAGGGATTTTCCAAATTAAGTAAAGAAGAGAAAATAGACTGGCTTGTTGAGCATTACACTGATAGTTCATCAAACACTAAAAACATTCTTGAAAATTATTGGAACACTGATAGTGACCTGCAAAAATTGCACGATGAGTTCATAGAAAACACAATCACCAACTATTATCTTCCTTTTGGGATTGCTCCCAATTTCTTAATCAATAATAAATTATATGCTATTCCCATGACCATTGAGGAAAGCTCGGTTGTTGCCGCAGCCAGTAAGTCCGCAAAATTTTGGTTGGAACGGGGTGGGTTTAAAACCACAATTTTAGGAACTGAAAAAGTAGGACAGGTGCATTTTATGTACAAAGGTGATCAGAATCAGCTAAGGTTATTTTTTGAAGCCATTAAAGACAAGTTGCTAGAAGATGTTTTGCCAATTACTCAAAATATGGTAAAGCGGGGTGGTGGAATTACCTCTATTAAACTGAGTAACAAAACCAAAGAACTGGAAAATTACTATCAGCTCCATTGCACTTTTGAGACTATGGATGCCATGGGTGCTAATTTTATTAATTCATGCTTGGAACAATTTGCCAAGACTTTAAAAAATGAAGCCTTAAGTTCTTCTATTTTATCTAATAAAGAGATTGAGGTTGTTATGAGCATTCTTTCCAATTATGTTCCTAACTGTCTAGTAAAAGCAGAAGTAAGTTGCCCAGTGGAAAAATTAAATGAAGGTGGATTAATCTCTGCTGATGAATTTGCCAAAAAAATGGTTCGTGCTATAGAAATAGCCAAAGTAGAGCCCTATAGAGCCGTTACTCACAATAAAGGTATTATGAATGGTGTAGATGCAGTTGTTTTGGCCACAGGAAACGATTTTAGAGCCATTGAAGCCGGTGTACATGCCTATGCAAGCAGAGATGGTAAATACTCTAGCCTAACACATGCAGAAATAGAAAATGGTATTTTTAAGTTTTGGATAGAAATCCCATTGGCCCTAGGAACAGTTGGAGGGTTAACTAGCTTACATCCTATGGTTAAAGTCGCTCTGGAAATTTTACAAAAACCAACAGCACAAGAACTAATGCAGGTAGTAGCCGTAGCAGGGTTAGCACAGAATTTTGCAGCTATTAGATCATTGGTCACCACAGGAATTCAACAAGGACATATGAAAATGCACTTAATGAACATTCTAAACCAATTAGGCGCCACCGAAGAAGAGAAGAAATCACTTGTTCTCCATTTTAAGAAAAATACGGTGACTCATAGTGCCGTTCACGAAGCTTTTCAAAAGTTAAGAGCATAGTAAATGGAAAATACATTCTACAGCAACGGAAAATTACTGCTCACAGGCGAGTATGCAGTATTGGATGGAGCATTGAGTTTAGCTGTACCAACCAAATATGGGCAATACCTAAAAGTATCCAAAAACCATTTCAATGAAATTTCTTGGCAGAGTTTGGATGAGAAGAATGAAATTTGGTTTGAAGCCAGATTGAATTCGACCAACCTAGAAATTACATCTGCTTCCGATATGGAAATTGCCAAAACCCTTCAAAAAATCTTATTGGTAGCCAAGAATTCCAACAGTTCATTTTTATTAGAAACTAATGGCGTCCTCATAGAAACTAAGCTTACGTTTCCCAAGGATTGGGGATTAGGCACCTCATCCACTTTAATAAATAATATTGCTCAATGGGCAAAAATTGATGCCTACAAATTATTACGGAACACAATTGGCGGGAGTGGATATGACATTGCCTGTGCCCAACATAACACTCCAATTCAATACCAATTAAAAAAAAGACTTCCTGAGGTAAAAGAGATTTCTTTTAATCCAGAATTTAAAGAGCATCTGTATTTTGTGTATTTAAATAAAAAGAAAAACAGCAGAGAGGGTATTAATCAATATAGAAAACAGGAATTTAATTCTGACAAATTCATCAAACAAATTTCTAATATATCCAAAGAATTAATTGGCTGTACAGATTTATTATCTTTTGAAAAATTGTTGACTGAGCATGAAAATGTAGTTTCCAATATTCTTAAAATTTCACCCGTAAAAGCTACTCTATTTTCAGATTATTGGGGTGCTATAAAAAGTCTTGGAGCCTGGGGTGGTGATTTTATTCTGGTCACTGGAAACGAAAAAACCCCTGAATATTTTATATCCAAGGGTTTTAATGTTGTTATTTCCTATGAAGAAATGGTATTTTCTTAATAGAAAATAGTTCTATTATCTTCTATTTCTGACCCTTCTTTCAACGCATTATATACAGCAGTTGTTACTTTACCAGCCCCTGTTGTTCTAAGTGTATTGGCATAGGTAACATAGTTATCCAATTTTGGAGCTTCCTCCTTTTTAGTAACCTTTACCATAAAGACCCCTGTTTCACCTTCAATTAATTGTGATGTAGCATCTTGTTGCAATGCAAAAGCAGAACCTACAACCATGGACTCTCTACCTGCGCCTGGAATGGTTGGTGATTTCATGGTCAACGCAGTGGCATTTGACAAACTAACATTGTTATCCTTTGCAAAAGCATCCATGGCCTTGCCTGTATTGTTTGCAATAATCTGTTGCGCTTTTAGTTTTTTACGAAGTTTTGGAAGCACTGTTGCAGAAGCATCCTCAACAGACATTAAGCCTTCCTTAAACTTATCTGTCAACTGTACCACAGCATACCCATTGTTAAGATCAAAACGCTTTATATCCCCTATTTTAGAATCCTCATCGAATGCCCATTGTACAATAGCACGTTGAGTAGACAGACCTGGTAAATTCTCATCCATGGCCTTAATTTTATTTATAGGTCTTACCACATACTCACTTTCCTTAGCCAAATCAGTAAAAGGAGTGTCAGATGATATTGACTCCATCTCAAACTTAGTAGCATCTGTAAATAGCGTATTGATTGTTTCTTCCGAAGGTGATACCTCTCTTGATAATGTAGCCACCTGTACAAGGTCTTGTTTATCATCTACCTTTACAATATGATAACCAAATTCAGTTTCTACCAAACCAATATGACCTACTTCATTCCCGAAAGCGAAATCATTGAATTTTGGAGTCATAATACCTTCTTGAAAATATCCTAAATCTCCTCCTTGTGGTGCAGAAGGACCATCAGAATTTTCCCTTGCCAATTCAGCAAAAACAACATCAGACTTTAAGGCTTCTTTTAAAAGCTCTTTGGCTTTGTCCTCTGCTTCTCCTTGTGTTCTCTTTACTTCTGGGTTTGCTCTTTCTGCCCCCTCATAGGTAATAAGAATATGACTAGCCTTAACTGAACCATTTGGTTTCCTTGCCATCATTCTAGCAACTCTAAAGAAATCTCCTTCTCTATAAGGTCCATATGTTTCGCCCACGCCAAGAGCCATAATAGAATCTGCAAACTGAGTAGGAATACCTGTTTTAGCCTTAAATATTGTATCAAACTTAGTATCAGAATTTCTATCCAAGAAAGCTGTAACATCTGTAACTGTACTAAAGCCAGAGATGGTATCTGTTGTATTGGTAGCCTCATTATACTCTACCGTACTACTCAATAGTTTTGTGATTTCGTCCTTAACCGCAGTTTCATCTTCCAAGGAAGGTTTTTCTTCAAAGAATACATATTGTAAATCTCTAGCACTTTCTTGTTTGTATTCATCCTCATGCTCATTGATATAAATATCTATCTCCTTTTTACTTACAACAATTGAGCTATCTGGAATAGAGTTATAAGGAACTCTTACATATTGAATATCTACTTTATCATTAGCCAATTTATAATCCAGTTCTCCTTCTTTTAAAGTAGCACCAATACCAGCTTTGACCAAATTAAAATATGTTTGCTCCTTTGCTTGTTGAATTATGTTTTTCTCATCTTGCAACCACAATTCATATTGCGAGGGCAAATTGGTTTTTAAATTCGCAACAAATTCTCTAAATACATTTTCATCAAAAACCCCATTTTCATTTACAAATTGTGGGTTTTGACTATATGATGGATTGTTTTTTAGGAAATTAATGATTTGGTCCTGCTCAATATTGATTCCTAATTTATCGAATTCTTGTCCCAAAACAGCACTTCTAATCTCTTGGTTCCAGACATTGTTCACTACCTGCATTGTTGTAGCGTTGGCACCATATCTTCTTGAAGCACTTTCTACTTTTCTTCTAAAATCATCAACAGAAATATCATTCCCATTTACCTCAGCTATGCTAGAACCCACTTTTGCTCCTCCAAAATCATTGCTTGTAAATATCCCAGATATTACAAAGGCAAATAATGCCAAACCAATAATCAATATCAATATAGTGGTACGTTTTCTAATATTCTCTAAAATGGCCATTATGTAGTTATGTTTAAATCAGTTGGCGAAATTACCATTTTCTTTTGAAAAAAGAAAGCTAAAAAAGACTGTTATAACGTATCGGGATTACCTAATCTTTATCAATAATTTTAAGGCTTACCAAATCAATTTTTGTATTGGACACTTCCAAAATGGTAAAAAGGAAATTCTCTATTTTAATCTCTGTGTCTTGCTCTGGAATTTCACCAGTTTCATTAACGATTAACCCACCTAGAGTTTCATATTCTTCAGTCGCAGGTAATTCAAATTTGTAGTGTTCGTTTAAATAATCAACTTCAATTCTTGCAGAAAACTTATAAGCATCTTCACTTAATTTTTCCTCTACCAAATCTGTAGAATCATGCTCATCTTCTATTTCTCCAAACAATTCTTCTACAATATCTTCCACTGTAATAATGCCTGAAGTTCCTCCATATTCATCTAACACCACCGCGATGCTTTTTCTTTTTTTGGTCAGCACATTTAACACATCGCTTATCAACATAGTCTCTGGAACAAACTCTACTGGCAGTAGAATGCTTTTAAGGGTCTTTGGTTTTTTAAAAAGTTCGTATGAGTGCACATAGCCTATAATATCATCTATGGTTTCTTTAAAAACAAGTATTTTGGAATATCCGGTCTCTGTAAAAATTTTAGCTAAATTTTTTGGAGTTTCGTGTAGCTCCACGGCCATAATTTCTGTTCTAGGCACCATTACTTCCCTAGCTTTAACAGCAGCAAATTCCAAAGCATTTTGAAAAATCTGAATTTCAGAATCTACCTCATCCTCTTTTTCCACTGTTTCCATTTGCTCCGTTATGTAATCCCCTAATTCTAACTTTGAAAAAGAAAGTTGAACCTCATCTCCTTCTGTTTTAAAAAAGAATCTTAAAATAAAGTCTGAAACTTTAATAATGAATTCTGAAATAACAGAAAAAATTAAATAGAAAATGTAAGCTGGAGCAGCCAAAATCTTTAGTAAGGAATTTGAATATATTTGAAACAAGACTTTAGGCAAAAATTCGGCAGTAAGAAGAATAATTAAAGTAGAGATAATCGTCTGAGACAAAAGGCTAAAATCTGTCAACATCAAATTTAAAAAACCATAAGAAGTTGGATATAGGCCTGTGAACCAATTCATTAAAAGGTCTCCCATAAATATACCATACACTACCAATGCTATATTATTTCCAATAAGCATGGTGGCGATAAACTTGGATGGTTTTTTAGTAAGCCTTGTAAGTACTTTTGCCAAAAAACCTTCCTGCTTTTTTTCTATTTCTATGTGTATTTTATTGGCAGAAACAAAAGCTATCTCCATACCAGAAAAAAATGCTGATAATAATAAGCAAATAGCAATTATAAGATATTGTGCTTCCAAAATTAGTTTTGGTTATTATCTTTTTTACGTTGTTCAAACTTTTTTCTATAGTTTCTCCTAAAGAAAAACATTCCTATTGAAACTAATGTGAAAAAAACGAACAGGTATGCTCCATTTCTATCCACACTCCAATCTGTATAAATTCTATAAATTGAGAAACAGAACACGGCCAAGTATAGGTATTCTGTATATTTTAAAATATTAATCATAATTATTCTTCTTTTATCATCATTAGACCATAGGTTTTATGTGCACTAAAAAAACTACGATCCATATTAAAATCCATTCCTTCACCATCCATTATACTACCATCCTCAGGATTGGTATATTTAAACTTTTCTTGCGTAAACACCCAAGAATTTCCTCTATCCCAATACAATTGTGGAGCCTCTAACTTTTTACCATCTTGACTCTCTATAACCACATTTCCCTGTAAATCTACCACATTTGTTAAAGAGTAAATAATTCCATAGTCCGCCGTGATAACGCTTTTGTTATTTTCTTCATCAAAAAAATCTACTTGAAGTCCCTTTGGAAATGTACGATATGGAAACCTAAGATTATCAAAATCCTCACTAATGGGGCTTTTTAAAATAGCAATGGTCCTACTATTTTCCACATCTTCATTACTCATTTTATCCTTGGTCTCTGTATAAGTCAAAACAAAGTTCTCTGCCACGCCTTGCGGGAAAATAATGGGAGGAGCTTCATCTCCCACTCTTTCATAGGTGTCCTTACAGGATAAAAAAAACATTGCCACAGAAAGAACTATGGCAATGTTTGCAAAATTATATTTTAAATGTTTTAACATTCTTATAGGTTAGGCACTTTTACGCTACCTCCTACCCAACAACTAAATGTTACAGTCTTACCAGCCATGCCAGCATTGAAAATCATTGTTTTATCTGGAGCTTTAGCCGAATAACTATTAGCAGACTGATTAGCTCTTCCACTCAAAGAAGGATCAACTCTACCAGCTCTACGGGCCATGTCTGCTGCTTTCCAGTATATTGCTCTTTTCTCAAATGTTGTTGTACCGCATTGATTGGCACTACCAGCATAGAGACTAGCAATTAATAAATATGCTTTTCCGTTAGATGGGTTAGCATCTATAGCCTTTTGAGCGTAGTTTCTCGCTGTTGACTTACTACCTCTTCTATAGATAGTGGCTATCTTATATAAGATATCAGACTTTTTATAGTTATCCGTTTCCAATTCAACTGCTTTATTAAAATCTGCAATTGCACCACTACTATCACCTGCTTTTATTTTTAACGCACCACCATACATATATGCACTTGCAGATGGTTCCAAAGCCAATTGAGCTTCAAATAACTTTCTGAACATAGGATCGTCTGTACAATCTTTACTAAACATTCTTCCTACAGCTCTTTTTACCCAAGTAACATCACCCTTCTTCTCATCAAAGCTCTTTTGGTATAATGGAATTAAGTTTTCGCATTCTGCCAAAGCGCCTAACTTAGAATCTATACTACCTGCAATGGTTCCAAAAGATTTTGAGTTTGTAGTTGCTACTCTCAAAGATCTTTTCTCTTTAGATGTAAGTGTCCCCGCTTCTTCTTTAGGCAATAATTTAGTAATTACATCAATCAATTTCTTGTTTTCAACTTCGATTTTTTCTGTTACATCATCATATGTATCAAAAACCGATTGTAAATCTTTGCTACCTGCATTGTGTAAATCTACCAAACTAGAGAAATACATATACAAAGCTTTAGGGTTTTTAAAGTTTGCTATATCTTCTGTAAATGCCTTATGTAAGGAATCATAGATTTCTTGATCAGAAATCATCTCATTCTCCTGTAAAAGCAAAGTCTTATCTGTAATTACACCAGCTAAAGGAAATCTGGACTCAAAATATTTACGACTGTTGTCAAAAACACCAATCAATTCATTAATAAAAGTAGTCTTGTCAGCTCCAGAAGCTTTATCAATCTTATCTTTTAAAATTCTTTCTCCATATGAATAGACGGCGCGGTGTACATCTGGACAGGTTTCATAAACCATTTTCCATGGTTCATATGCAGCATCAAAATTTTTAACCTTTACGTGCTCGGAGAATATAGAAAGGTTGGTCATACATTCCTGGTTCTGAGCTTGAGCATTACTTACACCCATCATGCCCAAAACAGCAATCATCATTAAGTAAAGTTTCTTTTTCATTTGTTCGTTATTTAAAGTGGTTAATGTACTAAATTTTCTTAATTTATTCTTCTTTTTAAGAACCATTTATCATTTAAGGTCAAGCCTACGTTGACTTTCAAATAGCTCTCTTCAATTAAATTGGCATCTGTTGTTCCTCTTCTTCCTACCTCAAAACCAAGATTAATATTGGAAAAGTTAGGAATTGTTGAGTTACGAGCGCCAAGCGGTAAACCTAATCCAAAAGTTATGCCAAAGTTATTTATTTCTTTGTTGTTGATTATCATTCCAGTTTTGTCCATACGAACTCCAGCCCTATAAGTCACTCGTTTTAAGTAACTTGTAAAAGAGGTGTAGTCAGGAATTAAATAAGCTCCAAAAGCAAGGCTACTTGCATCTTGATACATAATATTATCTACTCCCAAAAAGTCATTTCTAAATGAACTCAAAGTCTGCGTACTATATTCCGCACCAATAAACCATTTTTTGTTTTCTCCATAACCAAGGCCAAAAGTAGTGGTGGTAGGCACCTTTAGCTCTGTATTTCTTAAGTTTTGAGTGTCTAAATTCACATCAATCACCTCAATATCCTGTCCAGTTGAGGGTAAAAAAGAACCTATTACCTGAGAATTCTTAGAAACCAAGTTAGATTGTGTTGCAATCATTACAGAGGTATATAGCGTATTCTTTTTCCCAACTTTAGGCGTATAATTTGCGGCCAAATTAAAATCATATCCATTTATTTTGGACAACCTCCTATCTATGGTTCCAAACTGGACATTTTCCACAGATTGTACTCTTTGGCTTTCTATGGTTCCAAAATTGAAGTTGACAGTAGCGCCAATTCCTAAATTCTTAGCCACTTTATAACCTAGCGACATATATACCCTATTAAGACCGCCCTCACCAGAAAAAACATTTGTCACTGCATTCTGGTTTTGGTTCACACTTTCTGATACCAAACTATACCCTACAGAAGAGTATGGCATTAAACCAAAGCCTATAGCGCCTTTTGGGCTTATTGGTAACCCGACAGCTAAGTAATCTAAATTGGTGACAGATGTGTTCTGTTCTTCTGTGAAGCTTTTTAATCTTAGTTCCTTATGTGATAAACCAATGGCGTAGGTAGTCAATTTTAAATCAGAATAAGCAGCAGGGTTTTTAATGTTAACATGAATGCTGTCAGAAAACATACTCAACCCACCCATCATTTGGTTTTCAACTGTATTTACAGCTCTTGAATCTCCTACTCCAAAATATGAATATGGGGAAACCGTCCCATTTTGTGCATACATACCATATGATGTGCAGCATAACAATGCAATTAGAACTCTTTTTATCATCTAGTGTTTGTTGTACTCCAATAAATAATTTAACCCCTCTAGGAGAAATTTAGAATTGGCAAATATGGTATTTTTTAGGCGTTTAGACAAGAATTGAGCATCTCCGCCTGTTAAAATAACTGTTAAATCTTTAAAACGTGAAGAATATTGATCAATAACACCATCTATTTCTATACAAATTCCATTTACAACACCACTGTGCATACTGGTTTCGGTAGAATTTCCAATAAAATCTATCTTGTCTTTTTTCTCTAAAAGAGGAAGCCCAGCAGTATGCTCGTGCATAGCCTTATATCTCATGGCTATACCAGGAGATATTGCACCCCCTAAATACTGTCCATAATCATTTACAATATCATAAGTTACGCATGTACCTGCGTCTACAACCAAGGTGTTTCCCCTTGGATTAAAATAAAAAGCGGCAGCAGCAAGGGCAATCCTATCAACACCCAAGGTTTGTGGAGTAGCATATATGTTTTTGAAAGGTACTTTTGAAGTATGGTCCAATATATGGATTGGACAGAACAAAGATAAAATTGCGACATCTTTTTTACTTAAAAAGCCTACTGATGATAAAATAGCATGTGAAATCTCAGGAAAGCTATCACAGACTTCTTTTGTTTTCTTTAAAAAATCGGCAAGCTCCATTCTTTCATAAAAGATAAGGGTTCCCTCATCAAAAACGGCCAATTTTACTATTGTATTTCCACAATCTACTACAAGATTCATACTACAAAGATCAAAAAACCTCTAATAACAAACACCTTTTTTAAGATTTTTGTTTGTATATCCTAAATTAGAAATTATATTTGCACCCGCTTAACGGCTATGGTGCCTTAGCTCAGTTGGTAGAGCAATGGACTGAAAATCCATGTGTCCCTGG
>NZ_JBWFBN010000012.1:0-117836 GCF_056326165.1 Saonia sp. | reverse complement strand
CTAAATTTAGATATAATAGAGAAGAACATTTTTACGGGGTTGAAGCAAAAAAACTAAAAGGCACCTATATGCTTTTAGACGAAGCTTCAGTAACTGGTACTGCCAATATTGTAATGGCAGCTGTTCTTGCCGAAGGCACAACAACCATATATAATGCAGCCTGCGAACCCTATTTGCAGCAACTATGTAAGATGTTGAATAGAATGGGTGCTAAGATCTCTGGAGTTGGCTCTAATTTATTGGTTATTGAAGGAGTTGATTCATTAGGAGGCACTGAACATACTATGCTTCCAGATATGATAGAAATCGGAAGTTGGATTGGTCTTGCTGCTATGACCAGAAGCGAATTAACCATAAAGAATGTAAGTTGGGATGATTTAGGGCAAATTCCTACAGTTTTTAGAAAATTAGGAATTAAACTAGAGCGTCGTGGAGATGATATTTTTATTCCAGAGCATAAGAACGGGTATGAGATTCAGAATTATATAGATGGTTCTATTCTAACTATTGCAGATGCGCCATGGCCAGGGCTTACACCAGACTTACTGAGTATTATTTTGGTAGTTTCCACTCAAGCAAAGGGAGAAGTGCTTATTCATCAAAAGATGTTTGAAAGTAGGTTGTTCTTTGTGGATAAGTTGATAGATATGGGAGCAAAAATTATATTGTGCGACCCACATAGAGCAACGGTAATGGGGCATGACTTTAAATCTACCTTAAAGGCTACCACAATGGTATCGCCAGATATTAGAGCAGGGGTTTCTCTTTTGATAGCAGCTCTGTCAGCTAAAGGAACATCAACCATTCATAATATTGAACAGATTGATCGTGGTTATGAGGATATTGACACACGATTACGTGCAATAGGTGCAAAAATAGATAGGGTTAGTTAGACTATTTTTCCACTAAAGTTCCATCAGGGTATTTAGCAAACCGACCTTTTTCTTTAGAATGCACATTGTCTGGATACTGCCAAGGCCATCCACCATATTGGGTTAACCTATATTCTTTCATGGCTTGTTGAATTTCCTCTTCAGTATTCATTACAAAAGGACCATACTTTACTACGGGTTCGTCAATAGGCTTTCCTTGTAACAATAGTAAATGTGCTTTTTCTATGCCCGTTGTAATATGAACATCCATAGAAGAATCCAATTCTACCCCGTGGTTGGATGCAATTTCTTTAGTTTCAACCTTTATAGAGTCACCTTCATATAAATATAGAGTTCTATTAGCTTTAGACGTTGCTTTAGGTAAAATGTATTCGGTATTGGCATCAATATGTATGTTCCAAATGGCAACACTATTTTCTAAGTTAGCCGCCCAAGAGTTAGGGGCAGGCTCATTGGCTATTTCGCCATTATAATCACCAGCTATAATTTTTATTGTAACGTTACTTTCCCTTATTACAGGAATATCTTCGTGCCAAAGCATTTTAAAATGTGGTTCAACAAATTTATCAGCTTTTGGAAGATTTAACCATATTTGAAAAAGCTCTAATGGATTCTCTTCATCGGTTTTAAGTAGTGGAAACATCTCCGAATGTTGTACACCTGCCCCAGCTGTCATCCATTGCACATCACCTTCTCCAAACCTACCTGCCGCTCCAAGTGAATCAGAGTGGTCACAATACCCTTTATTTACAATGGTTATTGTCTCAAAACCTCTATGTGGATGTGCAGGAAAGCCTGGAATGGTCTGTCCATGGTACATGCGCCATCCATCTTTTCCAACAAAATCATTTCCCAATGGACGACCTTCTAACGTATCAACTGGGCCCATATCTTCATTCCCTTTTGGATAATGGTCTAAATGATATACACAGAAAAGGAACGGGTCTTGGGTTTGCCATGGAAAGCCTAGTGGAAAAATATTTAAAATGGGAGAGCTCATAAATAACAATTTTATATACTAAGCTATGACTTTTTCCATTACCACAAACTCAATACCACCCTTTATATATTTTTTATAAGTGGGAACCATTTTAAATTTTTGATAAAAGGTGGTTTTGTTTGCTCTGGCATTACACCAAACTCTTTCTATTTTTTGTTGAGAAGCGTATTCCATAAGGTAGGAGAGAAGCATGGTTCCGTAACCATTTCCTTGTTCTGTTATTTCTGTTGCCAATTTTCTAAATTGAGCTTCTTTTTTGTCAATGAAAAGTGATACAACAGATATAAGTCTCTCATTTTTAAACAACCCAAAATGAATACCTGTTTCGTCTTTGGATAACTTTATGTAATCTAAGGATTCATTAGGCCACATTACTTTATGGCGTAAATTCCATGTTTCTGAATGTGTTATTCTTTCAATTTTTACTTTCATTAGAAGCCAATAATCCATAGACCATTAAATACAGTCCCACGGTATGAGTAAATGTATTGAAGAAACGTATAATGGGCAGTGTAACATAAAACTTATTTGCGGCAAAAATTATATACGATATTGCCAGCATTGTTGTTCCCAAAATAAGGAGGATAAAGCTTAGGTCGTCCACGGTTTGAGAACGTCCCAAAGTAACTGTGACCATAAATATTATACTAATCGTATTTAAGATAATAAGGATATTATACCGACCTAAATTTGGTTCTAATTTTGAATAAATAAAAAAAGCATAAACAATGAAAAGTATTGGCATAATCCAAAAGCTAATACTTTTTGGTTTTTTCCATTGTCCCAGTATTGCAAGGGAAAAGGAAATATTTGATAAGAGAAATATAAATGCCAGATGTGAAAAGAAAATTTTGGCAGAAGCGTCAAAGGTTAAAACCATCATTCCAATAATTGAAAAAAACAGACCCAACAACATAAAAATATATACCTTCTTTGGGAGTTTTTTTCCATTTACTGCAAAGTAAATGAAAAGTAAGAGATCTATAATTGGTGACGTAAATGCTACTTTATCTACTAGAATAAAATTTTCCAGTATTTGGTCAATGATAATGACCATGACAAAAAGCACCAAAAATTTTTTTGGGTCGATATGGAATTTGGACATATAAGTTGGGTTTAGTTTTGGCCAATTGGAGGTGGACCATCTGGCACTATAGCCTCATAGACTTCGCTACCCTTCCTTTCTATGTACTCATTTTTTACTTTCTCTACCAGTTTTGGATTTTCAAATAGGTCCACCATGGTCATACTCATGGCTTTAGCAGCATACACCATACCTTTATGTCCAATACTCATTCCGCCGCAAGCTACAACTGCCCATGAATGCCAAGGTGTATCTTTTGGAGCTGTAGTAACACCCAGATTAATGTTGGCAACGTTCCAACTTACATCTCCGACATCCGTAGAGCCACCGCCAGGATGTTCTTTGGTTTCTTCTAATGGTAGAATTTTACTATCCATACCTACTTGTGGCTTTTTAGTAACTTCTTGTATTTTTTTTCCAAATGCAATCTCGTCTGCAGTATACGGTATCTCCCCTAACAGTTCCAAATTGTTTTGCATTATTTCCCCGCCTGCTCTGTTAACAAGCACTTCATATATACCAGAAATCAATGATATTTTATAGTCTACATTGGCCATAATTGCAGCCCCTTCGGCCATCTTCATTACTTGTTCATAGACAGGCATCATACCACTTCTTTTGGTATCCCGTACTCTTACCCAAAGTTTGGAATAGTCTGGCACTACATTCACAACCTGCCCACCATCTTGGATATGGTAATGTATGCGCACGGTAGGTTTTATATGCTCTCTATAATAATTTATTCCAGTTGTATATAATTCTAATGCATCTGAAGCACTACGCCCATTCCATGGATCTGAAGAAGCATGGGCAGCCTGACCAAAAAACTCTACTTTAAAATCAACCAACGCCAAAGAGCTTTGCACATCTGCTTTAGTTGATGCAGAAGGATGCCAACTAAGGTTTACATCCACACCATCCCATAAACCTTCTCTGACCATCCAGATTTTACCAAAAAACTTTTCTTCGGAAGGAGTCCCAAAGAACTTAATAGTTCCCTTTAATTTTCCTTGCTCTATCTGTTCTTTTATTGCAATGGCCGAGCCTAAACTGGCAGCCCCAAAAAGATTATGACCACATCCATGACCAGCGGCTCCCTCAACAAGCGGATTTTTGGTTGGCACTGCTTTTTGTGAAATCCCTGGTAAGGCATCAAATTCTCCTAAGACACTTATAACTGGACTTCCAGAACCGTAGGTAGCAACAAAGGCCGTTGGCATTCCAGCAACGCCTCGTTCAACTGTAAATCCGTTTTTTTCAGCATAGTTTGCTAAAATTTCAGAGGATTTATGTTCTTCAAAAGCAGTTTCTGCAAGTGACCATATGGAATCACTAATTCTAATTAATTCTGTTTTGTGGTTTTCAACAGCAGCCATAACTGCTTTTTTGTTGGCATTGATTTTTTGTCCATAAGTAAGGGTCGCTATTACTGATAGCAAACCAAACAATAAGGTTTTCTTGGTTTTCATAAACGTATATTAGCTAGTGTATTATTTAATGAATGTACATTATTTAACTTTATATTCCAAAACAGATGTATTTGTAACAATTATGAAAATAAAATAAATTACATGGTCAAAACCGAACTCATTGACTATTATTCTGTTAGGGAACAAATCTATTTCGTAATTTTTACGGCGTTTGTAATTTTAATCCAATGAAAAACACTGTTTTTTTACTATATATATTCACCTTAGGAGTGTTTTCTCAGCAAAACCTGTCAGAAATGGGTAGTTTACCTATGGGTGTATATGAAACTTCTGGGTTAATATTTTTTAATGAAAAACTCATCACCCATAATGATTCTGGGAATACTGCTCAACTATTTGAAGTTGATACTCTTTCAATGAGCATTACTAGAACAATCACAATTTCTAATGCTGAAAACATAGATTGGGAAGACATTGCGCAAGATGTCAACTATATTTATGTTGGTGATTTTGGAAATAACAATGGTGATAGACAAAATCTAGTTATTTATAGAATACCCAAGATTGATTATATCTCCTCTGATAATGTTATAGCTGATAAAATTGAATTCTCCTATGAGGATCAGACAGATTTTTCTACTTCTCAAGATAGTGATTGGGATGCAGAAGCTTTAATAGTATATAATAATGAACTGATTGTTTTTACAAAGCAGTGGCAAAGTAAAAATACCACTGCCTATTCCATTTCAACAGAACCTGGAGTACATGTAGCAAAAAAAATAGAATCTTATACCATAAATGGTTTGGTAACGGGAGCCACTGTGGATGTAGCTGCAAATAAGCTCTTTTTGATAGGTTATTCTCAAACCTTATTACCATTTATTGCTATTTCCAACAATATAAATAGTGGCGCCTTATTTAATACTATTGAAAAGATTAATTTAAATGTTGGATTGGCTCAAGTTGAAGCAATTGCTCAAGTCGAAGAAAATCATTTTATTATTTCTTCAGAGAAGTTTGTGAATTCCAATCCATCTATAACATTGGATGCGAAGTTATATTCTTTACAAATCACTAACGAAATAGATATTCCTTTTGAAGAAGAGGAGGAGAATGAAGAAATGGTTGTGGAAGAGCCATTGATATTATATAAGACCAATGGGGTGAATGTCTTGTATTATCAACTTAATACAGAAGATGAAATATATGGACAAGCCATTTTTAATAGTTTGGGGCAAAGAATTTCTCATGAACAAAGTGGTAATATTTTATTGTCTCCAATAGATATATCTAATTTTGAAGCCGCCATATATTATCTTACCTTTTATCTACAGAGTGGTGTTATTTCCAAACCATTCATTAAGAATTAATGTTTTTTATTTAAGGATTTATTAACAAAGAGCCCCATGGTTTATCTTTAGTTTTGTGAAAACTCAAAACCATTTATAAAAATGAAAAAATTAATTCTATTTATGTTTATCGCTTCTCTGTCTTTTTCAATAGAAGCACAGATACAAGCACCAGCTGCAAGCCCATTCTCTAAAATGGAGCAAAAAGTTGGTTTAACAGATGTTGCCATAGAGTATTCTAGACCCGCTATGCGTGGTAGAACTATTTTTGGTGATTTAGTACCTTATGGTGCAATTTGGCGTACAGGAGCTAACGCAAGAACTAAAGTCACTTTTAGCGATGATGTTGTTGTAGCTGGCCAGACTTTAAAAGCTGGTACCTATGCAATCTTTACAAAACCAAGTGCTACTTCTTGGGAAGTGTATTTTTATACCGATTATAATGGAGGTGGAGCTCCGCAAGAATGGGATGATAGCAAAGTAGCAGCCAAAGTTACAGCTCCTACCTATCCAATACCAATGGATATACAGTCTTTTACTATATCTATTGATGACATTACAGATAGTAGTGCTGTTATTGGAATAATGTGGGAGAAAACATATGTTGGTGTTACTTTTGAAGTTCCTACAGATGCAACTGTAATGGCAGGAATAGAAAGTACTATGGCTGGCCCAAGTGCCAATGATTATTTTGCCTCAGCGGTATATTACCTAAATTCTGGAAAGGATATAAACCAAGCAAAAGAATGGATAGACAAAGCAATCTCAATGAATGAATCCCCAGCATTTTGGCAGTTAAGACAACAGTCTCTTATTTATGCTAAAGCAGGTGATAAGAAAGGAGCTATTGCCATTGCAAAACTATCTTTGGCTGGAGCGGAAGAAGCTGGAAATATGGATTATGTAAAAATGAATAAAGACTCCTTGAAAGAGTGGGGGGTAAAGTAATTTTTAATCTGAAATAAAATTTGAAAAGCCCGTATGCATACGGGCTTTTTTATGTTCTTATGGGTGGGTTTTTTAAGAGTTTGTCAAAAGATTCAAGTATAAAAGCTAAAAGAATAACCAAAACACAACCAAATGCATTCAGCCATAAATAGGACATCCAGTCATTTGCATAACCAATAATTACAATCACTTGAGTAATTATTGCTGCAACAAATACAGCGTTTCCTTTTACGAATTTAAAAAAGAATGCCAGTAAAAATATACCCAATACGTTGCCATAGAAAATAGAACCTATGATGTTTACCAATTGTATTAAATTATCAAATAAATTGGCAACGCAAGCAATGGCAATAGCAATAATTCCCCATATTAAGGTGAAAAATTTGGAGGCTTTTACATAATGCTCTTCAGTAAAGTTTCCTACCTTGTTTCTCTTGTAAATATCTAAAGCAGTAATTGTACCCAATGCGTTTAATTCTGAGGCGGTTGACGACATGGCTGCCGACAGTATTACCGCTAATAGCAAACCAATTAAACCTCTTGGCAAGTAATTTAGTATAAAGTGTATGAAAACATAATCCTTATCATTTGTTTCAACACTACTCCCGACTTTATCAATTAATGCTCTTGCAGTTTCTCTATTACTTATGTCCTTTGCATTAACATTTATTATATGCTGCTTAGCCTCTATTATAGCATCATATTCTTTTAAATCCAAAGCTGCTGAGAATTGATCTTGAGCCATTTTCTTCTCTACCTCTAACTCCCTATGTCCCAGCTGTAAAGCTGCATAATCTTCGGCATATTCAGATTCCATAACGGCCTTTGTAGCTACTGGATTAAAATTTAATGGGGATGGGTTGTATTGATAAAAGACAAAAACCATTACCCCAACCAATAGGATAAAGAATTGCATAGGGATTTTTAATATTCCATTAAAAATAAGCCCCAACTGACTTTCTCTAACAGATTTTCCTGAAAGGTACCTTTGTACCTGGCTTTGATCTGTTCCAAAATAGGCGAGGGCCAAAAAGAGACCTCCAGTTATACCACTCCAAAATGTATACCTACTCTTGGTATTAAAATCAAAGTCCAAAATATTGAGTTTATCACTGGCTCCAGCTACTTTTAAAGCTTTACTAAAAGAAATATCTGCAGGTAAATACCCAAGAATAAAGAAAAATGCAATGAACATGCCCATCATAATTATGAACATTTGTTGTTTTTGTGTAACACTTACAGCCTTTGTCCCTCCTGTAACTGTATATATAATGACCAAAATTCCGATAATAATATTGAGCAAACGTAAATCCCACCCCAATACTGCTGATAAGATGATGGACGGCGCAAAAATGGTAATCCCCGCAGCTAATCCGCGTTGCAATAAAAAGAGAATAGCTGCTAGCGTTCTGGTTTTAAGATCAAAACGTTTTTCTAAAAACTCATAGGCAGTAAATACTTTTAGTTTGTGATAAAGAGGAATAAAGACCACACAAATAATTATCATGGCAAGTGGTAATCCAAAATAAAATTGGACAAAACCCATACCATCATGAAAAGCTTGTCCTGGAGTAGATAAAAAGGTAATGGCACTCGCCTGAGTTGCCATAACAGAAAGTCCTATAGTCCACCATTTGGCTTCACCACCTCCAAGAACATAATCCTTTACACTTTTGCTCCCTTTTGTTTTCCAAACACCATAACCAACAATGAAGAATAATGTTCCGGCAAGAATAATCCAATCTAGTATTGCCATATTAATTGTTTGCGGTCATCAATAGATAGAAAGCCAAAACATATAAAATGTTAAGTGCTATTACTATGGTATATTCTTTTTTCCAAATAAACTTATTCTCCATAACTACCCTTTAATTTCAATGTCTTTTTCCAGCTCTCCTTTACCTAAAGATAACATATTTGCAAATATTTTATAGGCACCAGATACGCCTGCCGGTAACTCTCTAAAAAAACTTAGTCCGGTATAAATATAATTTCCCTTACCATAAGGAGCTACCAGTAAGGCACCCTTTTTAACAGATTCACCTTCATCGGCCATAGAAAAAATAGGGGTGAATTCGTCTCCCCATTCATTTGGAAAATACAATCCGCGCTCTTGCACCCAACCATTAAAATCTTTTTGAGTAATAGGATTCGGAAAATTCACCAATGCGTGGTCTTTGGCTAAAACAGTTACTTCGGAGTTTTCATTGGTTACCCGATCTCTAGATACTGTCAATGGGTAAGGCGCTAGGTTAGGAATGTTAAGGCCTCTTCTTCCGGATGTATTGTACTGAATAATAAGATTACCGCCTTCCTTAACATAATCTAACAAAAAGGGTTGTTTAAATTTAAGCTCGTCCACCACATTATAGGCTCTAATACCAACAACAATACCATCGTATTTATTTAAAGATCCTTCTTGAATGGTCGAAACATCTATTGGGTGCACTTTGTAACCAATTTGTTCTAAACTTTCAGGAATCTTATCACCAGCACCAACTATATAACCAATATTTTCTCCAATTTTTTGAATGTTGAGACGAACAATCTTAGCCTTTGATGGGAGTAAAACAGATTGGGTCGGAATATGATCATAAGCAATTTCAATCAACTCTTTAGTATAGGTTGAGCTCCCAATTGTGATTACAGGCATAATTTCACCTTCATTTTCAAACTCAGGGGGAGATACGGAAAAACTAACAGTTTGCTCATCTCCTTTTTGGTTGATGGAAAAATCTATTTTTTCTGGAGAGACCGACCAGCCATTTGGGGCTTTTAATTCTACTTTCCCTACCAAACTATCTTTGCCAGCCTTTATTTTTACTGAAACATCCCTACTTTTAGAATCTGCAAAGATAATTACATCATCTGCCATACTAGAAGTGACTATTGGTAATACTTCAAAAGGTTGATATAACTCTCCTTTGTCTGGTTTAGAATGACGATATACAACTGGTTTTACAAAAGAGATAGGGTAGCCGTTAAAATCCAAAACAAAATAGGCGTTAAAGGGTCTTGGTGTTTCAGGTTTTCCAATAAGACTTTTGTCTTTTACAGCATACATGCCTAAACTTCCCTCTTCACTTAGCCAATATGGGCTAGAGTAAGGAATGTTCTCGGGAACATTAAGATTTAATTCCAAGCTTACCTTTTTATTTTCTTCTAGAGGCATGTTATTGATTGATACATTTTCAGGTATCAGAGAAACAGATGATAGCGTAATGTTGGCATTACTTCTGTTCAAAGCCTCAACATTTATTTTGGCCATTGCACCTGGATTGGTATAGGAAGCCTGGGCAGAAGCTTCAAGATAAAGGCCAGAAACTGAAGCTATGATATTCTTTAATTCTTCAGTTTTCCTATTCTTCCAGTGTTCATCAGATATATCCTGAACCAATTTATACGCTTTAATAAGCTCTGGCAAATGTGTAGAAGGGTTTTTAAAATCAAACTCTTTTTCAACGGTGTATAAAATGTTCCCAATAGCATCACCACCTTCAACTCTGGACCACGTTGTATTAATGCCATCAAATACATTGGTGGGGTCATTGGGCATATCTCCCTTAATCAATTCAATATATTCATTTTCACTACCTCTTGTTGTAATTCTTCCAAAACCTTGACATAAATGACTGTTGCTTGCCATGGAAGCAATTTCATTATTAGATAGCCCTCTGGAGGGATAGTATACCCCAACATCCATATTGACCATCTTTGATTTGTCGGCTTTTTCAAAATTCTCCTGACTTCCATAAAACCACCAAGATGTGTTAAAAAAGGCTCTTCGGGGTTGCCATACGGTGGTAGATTTTAATTGTTCTGGATAGGCATTAGGATTATTAGCTAAATCAAAAGCCTCTACACTTAACATAGCAGATGAGGTATGGTGTCCATGTGTTGAACCTGGTGTTCTATGATCAAAACGATTGATGATTACATCTGGTTTTAAATTTCTTATTGCCTGTACCACATCACCTAGAACTTCTTTCTTATTCCATATTTTTAAGGTTTCATCTGGATGCTTGGAATACCCAAAATCATTAGCTCTCGTAAAGTATTGTTCACCACCATCAACACTTCTGGCTTTTAATAATTCTTGTGTTCTTAAAACCCCTAGAAGTTCTCTAAGCTCTGGACCAATTAGGTTTTGTCCGCCATCTCCTCTGGTGAGTGCCAAATAGGCGGTTCTTGCATTTACATGATTGGAAAGATAGGAAATAAGCCGTGTGTTCTCGTCATCTGGATGTGCCGCAATGTACAGAGCTGTTCCTAAAAAGTTTAATTTTTGAATGGATTGATGAATTTCTGATGAAGACAATTTTTTTGGAGCCTGAGCTAAAATAGATGAACTTCCAAAAAGTGTTACCAGAATAAATACCAGTATCTTACGCATGGTTTGGATATTTATGATCGTACCCAAAGATAGCAAGATAAGTATCTTGCCCATTAAATTTAGAACTTCTTTAACAAGAAATTAAGGTATCAATTTTTTGAATTGGAAATGTCATCCAATTTTTGGATAAGGGTCACCCCTTTTTGTAACAATAAATTATTTGGATAGGTAAGTAGCTCCCCATTATCCTTTTTTAAATAAATGTGGAATGCCTTAATATCTTCAATCACAGCCTCGTCTGTAATATCTGTATCATGTATTTTAACTCTATCTCCTATTTTAAAAGGAAAAGAAAAGAAAAGGATAACCCCAGCTGTAATATTGCTTAAAATAGACCATGAGGCAAATAAAGCTACCCCAATCACGGTAAATATGGAGGTGAAAATTAGTCCTAATTCTTCAAAATTTACTTTCCAAATAAAAGTAAGTGCCACAAACCCTATCAATGACAATAAAAATGATGCATACTTGATTATTAGCTTAGTGCGTGCAATATTTAAATCACTTATTCTCCCAATTTTTCGAATGGTTTTGGTGGCAATAAATTTTAATATGAGCAAAATAGCAATGCAGATAGATGTGCTTAAAATTTCATTTTGGTGATTGAAAATAAATTCTCTCATGCTTAACTAATTAGATTATTTAACAATATCCATCAAGGTATTATATACCAATTGAGTAGGAAGACCTACAATATTGGTATATGAGCCTTGTATTTCTTCAACAGCTATAAGACCAAACCATTCTTGTATACCATAGGACCCCGCCTTGTCCATAGGCTGGTAGGCAGTAATATAAAATTGAATTTCATCATCAGTCAACTCCGCTAATTTTACCTTTGTGGTACAGTTTACAATCTTTTGTTCATTTGTAGTTGTAAAGCAGACCGATGTAATTACCTGATGCCAATCATTGGACAGAGTTCGTAGCATTTTAAAAGCATCTTTCTCACTAATAGGCTTACCTAAAGTCTTGTTGTTATGCCATACAATTGTATCTGATGTTATTATTATTTGATTGGTCTCAATCTTCCCATTAAAGGGTTCTGCTTTGAGTTTTGATAAATAATCTGTAATGGCTTCGGCCTTTAATGTTTCTGGATACACTTCCTCAATAGGGTGCAGTTTTATTTCAAAATCCAGTCCCATTTCTCGGAGGAAGTTTTGCCTTCTTGGCGAACCAGATGCCAGTATTAGTTGATAATCCTTTAACTTTTCTGCAAGCATAGATTAATCATTTTTCGCACTAAAATTTCCTTCCCAATCTCCTCTTACTTTTAAAACCTGTTCAATTACATCCCTAACACAACCATCTCCCCCAAATCTATGAGAAACGTATTTAGCAATACTTTTCACTTCTGGAACTGCATTTTGCGGACAAGTTGCCAGTCCAATCATTTGCATAGGAGGGATGTCTGGAATGTCATCACCCATATAGAGTACATTTTCTGGCTTTATGTTATAAATGTCCAGATATTCTTCTAATGGTTCAATTTTATGATGAGCACCCATATAAATATTGGTTACACCCAAACCTTTTAAGCGTTCACGAACACCTTCATTGGTGCCTCCAGAAATAATACAAACATTATATCCTTTGTCAACTGCCGTTTTTAGAGCAAACCCATCTTTAACGCTCATTTTTCGGAGCATTTCTCCTTTAGAAGTAATTAGGATACTCCCATCTGTAAAAACCCCATCCACATCAAAAACAAAGGTGGTTATGTTGTTTAAATATTCTTTATAACTTTTTTCCATATGTATTACTGATAGATTGGCTTAAAATTGAATATATTTTTTTAAGACTTTCATCTTGTATAAGGTTTAAATGGCTATCCATAGTGTCTTTGTCACCACGCTTGGCAGGACCTGTCTGTGCATCAAAAGGAGAGGCAGATTCCAATTTCTTTACGGTTTCCAAAATTAAGGGTTTCAACAATTCAAATGACAGATTATTTTCCTCACACAGTTCTTGCCCTATATAATATAAATGATTTGTAAAATTATTTACAAAAACAGCTGCTACATGAAGTGTTTTTCTTTGCTCGGATGATACTTTATGGATATTATTTGAAACCACTTCTCCAATGGTTTTTAGAAGCGTTAAATCTGCTTTAGTATTGGCTTCAATACAAATTGGAACAGTTTTAAAATCCACCTCCACCTCCTTGCTAAAAGTCTGTAAGGGATAAAAAACCCCATACTTTTTATTATGGTCCAAAACCTTCATTGGTACACTTCCAGAAGTGTGTACCACCAGTCCCTTTTTATTTGTAAGTTCTTCTGATACAGATGTTATAGCATCGTCATTTACGGCAATGATATAAATATCCGCATCAACTATATCTGAAAATTTATTGGTGAAAGGAATATTGGTTCCAGATATTTTATTAGACCTGCTATACACTTGTAGCACTGTAATTTGACTACTCTTTTCAAAAGCTTTCAACAAATGTGTTGCAACATTGCCAGAACCAAGGATTACCACATTGATCATGGCGTAAAATTAGGAATAAAGAACTAATTTTGATGGTATGAAGAAGGAAATCTCCTCGCGCAAGGAAGTATACGAGTTGGTCACCACCTTTTATGGAAAAGTTAGGAAAGATGAGCTATTGGGCCCTATTTTTAACAAGCATATAAACGATTGGGACGGCCACTTTGAAAAACTTACGGATTTTTGGGAGACCAATTTGTTCTTTGTGGGAAAGTTTAAGGGCAATCCCATGTACAAACATATTTTGGTAGATAAGGGTGAAAACCATACTATTAATGAGCATCATTTTGGAGCGTGGTTAAATTTATGGTTTCAGACGGTAGATGAACTTTTCACGGGCGAAAAGGCCAACCTTGCCAAAAATAGGGCAAGGAATATGGGAACATTTTTTCATGTGGGAATTTTTAACGCCAGACCCAAATAAGAATCCTTAAATAGAATAGTGTTTTATCCCTCCATGCCTTACTTTTGCAGACTAAGAATTGTAAAGCGTTTCCGCAATGTTAAATAAGCTCAAAAACCTTCTTTTTTCTACCCGTTTAACTGCTATTCTTTTCCTGGTTTTTGCCACGGCAATGGCATTTGGAACCTTTATTGAAAGCTGGTACAGTACAGAAACAGCTAGGATTTGGATATATAATACCAAATGGTTTGAGGCAATCATGGTATTTTTTGTCATTAACTTTATTGGTAATATTTCTAGATACCGTCTTTTTAGAAAAGAAAAATGGCCCGTACTTTTTCTACACTTATCTTGGATTTTAATTATGGTTGGGGCTTTTGTAACTCGCTATATTAGTTTTGAGGGTATGATGCCTATTCGTGAGGGAAATACTGAAAATGTATTTTATTCAGATAAAACATTTCTTACGGCTTTTGTAGATGGTGAAATAGATGGTGAACCCAAGCGTAAAATATTGGAAGATGATTTAATTGTAACTACAGAAGCGTTAAAGTCTAACCTACCATGGAAGTCTGATTATAATGGACAGCCCTTTTCTATTTCCTACGTAGATTTTATACAGGGTGCCAAAGAAGGTTTGATTGAAGATGAGAATGGTAAGGAATATCTTAAAATTGTTGAAGCAGGGGATGGGCAGCGTCATGAACATTTTTTAGAAAACGGCCAGGTGGCCAGTGTGCACAATGTGCTCTTTGCATTGAATAAAAATACAGACGGCGCCATAAATATTTTTACCACAGATAGTACCTACCAAATACATTCACCTTTTGAAGGCAGTTTTATGCGCATGGCAGACCAATTTCAGGGTAAGTTGCTTAAAGATAGCTTACAAACCTTGCAATTACGGTCTTTATATAACACTGCAGGAATGCAATTTGTAATTCCAGACCCTGTCATTAAGGGCTCGTATGGCGTTGTGGCTTTACCAAAAAATGAAATAACAGAAGCTTCTTTGGATGCTTTGGTTGTGGATGTTACATCTGGTGGCCAAACGGTACAGAAAAAATTATTAGGTGGACAAGGCTCTTCTAATTTTTCTGAAAAATTTAATGTGGGCGGGTTGGACTTTAGTTTAAGTTATGGTTCCAAAGTTTATGAGTTGCCCTTTGCTATAAAACTGAACGATTTTATCGCAGAAAAATATCCTGGCACAGAAAAAGGCTATGCTTCCTTTATGAGCAAAGTCACTGTGGAAGATGAGCGTTCTTTTGATTATGATATATATATGAACCATGTATTGGACCATCAGAAATATCGTTTTTTTCAGTCTAGTTTTCATCCAGATGAAAAAGGAACCGTATTGTCCGTAAGTCACGACTTTTGGGGAAAATGGATTACATATACAGGTTATACCCTCTTGTATATTGGCTTATTGGGAATCATGTTTTTTGGTAAGACCCGTTTTAAGGATTTAGTAAAGTCCTTGGATAAATTAAAAAAGAAAAAAGCTGTATTGACCATTATTTTGGTAATGGGCTTTGCACTTAATGGTTTTGCTCAAGAACAAGATGATAGCCACAACCATGTGGCACCACCATCACAAGAAATGTTAGATTCTATTCTAAAAACCACTATAGCTTCAAAGGAACACGCGGCCAAGTTTGCCCATTTGGTGATTCAGGATGACAATGGTAGGATGAAACCCATTAATACATTTGCTTCGGAACTAATTAGAAAGCTGAGCCTTAAAAATAAATACAAGGATTTTAATACGGATCAAGTTTTTCTTTCTATGATGTTGAATCCTAGATTGTGGTACAATGTGGAGTTTATGGCATTGGATAAGAAAGGACAAAATGATAGTATTAGAAAAATAATTGGCGTGCCAAAAGACCAAGAACAGGTAAAGGCAACCGATTTTTTTGATGCAGAAGGAAATTACAAACTGGCGGCCTATGTAGAAAAGGCATATGCTAAAAGTAATCCCAATCAGTTTGAAAAGGATTTTAAGGAAGCAGATTTACGTTTAGGGCTTCTTAATAGGGCTTTGGGGGGCGATATTGTTAAAATATTTCCTTTGTTGAACGACGAAAACAATAAATGGATATCAGCGGTGGAATATCGTTCAGGTAGGCACCAAATCTCTGACTCGCTTTATGGCAATTTTGTAAAAAATGCAGTGCCCTATTATTTAATGTCCTTACAAGAATCTATAAAAACTGGGGATTATACAGGTTCGGACAAGCTTTTGGAGGCTTTTAAACAGAACCAGCTCAACCATGGAGCTGAGGTATTGCCATCGGATAAAAGAGTAGAGACCGAGGTTATCTATAATGGACTGGATATTTTTAACCGATTGTACCAAGGATATGCCCTTATTGGGCTTTTAATGTTCTTTGTATTGATATTTAGGATTTTTAAAGACCGTGAAATCTGGAAAGTGGCCACCTATTTCTTTAAAGGAACCATTATCCTTCTTTTTTTATGGCACACTGCAGGATTGGTATTGCGTTGGTACATTTCTGGTCACGCACCATGGAGTGATGCCTATGAAAGTATTTTATACGTTTCTTGGGCCACTATGGCAATGGGACTGTTTTTGGGAAGAAAAAGTGACCTTACTATCGCCGCTACCACTTTTGTGGCCTCTATGTTATTGTGGATTGCCCACCAAAGTTGGGTAGATCCAGCTATTGCCAATTTAGTACCTGTGTTAGACAGCTATTGGCTTATGATACATGTAGCTGTTATTGTGGGTAGTTACGGCCCTTTGACTGTGGGGATGATTTTGGGAATTACTTCTCTTATTCTTATTATTCTAACAAATAAGAAAAATAAAAAGAAAATGGAAATTAACTTAAAAGAATTGACCATTATAAACGAACTGGCATTGACCATTGGTTTGGTGATGTTGACCATTGGTAACTTTTTAGGAGGACAATGGGCCAATGAAAGTTGGGGGCGCTATTGGGGCTGGGACCCCAAAGAGACCTGGGCATTGATTTCCATTATGGTCTATGCCTTTGTTATCCATGCCCGTTTGGTACCTGGTCTACGTGGCAAATGGTTCTTTAATTTTATGAGCGTAGTGGCCTTTGCAAGTATTATGATGACCTATTTTGGAGTTAATTTTTATTTGGTTGGCCTACATAGTTATGCTAGTGGAGAGCAGGTAATAACCCCAACCTTTATTTGGTATGCCGTTCTTGGCGTATTGGTTTTGGGAGGGTTTAGTTATTGGAAGTATAAGGCGAATTATTCTAAATAGGAAAAGCCTTGGACTTTGAAAATAAAAGACTTACTTTAATGCAGCATATAGAAGATATATAGATCATATGATCTATACTCACTTGTTGTGTAAAATTCAGCTGAAGCTGACCTATGTTGCTACACAACTCCGTTGTTCCCGCCCCACAGGAAATTTTACACAACGCCCCGCTAAAACAAATTGCTTGTGCCCAATACCTACAAACAGCTTTGGCGCTGCCGGTTCTAACCGTGCACATTACACAACAATCGCTAAAAGCAATTTGGCAAGGTTCAATTGTCCCTTAAAAACAAGTGAATAAATTCACTATTTTTAAAAGCCAGAACCTCACTACGTTTAGCGGGGCGTTGGCTAAAACGCTTACGATCCTATATATAAATATACTTGCCCTGCTAAAATAAATCGTTCTAAAATGGAAAATAAAAAACATTACTTGGTCAGTACAAATTCAAAAAATCAAAAGTCATTAGTTGATAGACGTACCTTTATTACTAACATGGCTGGTGGTGCTACACTTTTATCTCTGGGATACGGAAGCTCTATTATATCATGCTCCTCATCCGTTGGTAATAAGATTGAAGGATCTTTGAATATAGATTATACAAGTGAAGGTCCCGTAATGCCTGACAATTTCATGGGCTTCAGTTATGAATTGGCTCAATTGATGGATCCAGATTTTTTCTCGCCTAAAAACACAGAATTAGTTGCATTGTTTAAAATGCTTAGTTCCAAGGGAGTACTTAGACTTGGAGGAAACAGTAGCGAATCTTGTTGGCTTAAGGTAAATGAAAGTACTACTGCACCGACCATGCGAAGAGTTGATACTGCTGACGATGAGCACTGGATGCCACGTGAATTGTTCATGTTGCCTGCGTCTTCCATTGTTTCTTTGGCAGCTTTTTTAAAGGCTACAGGTTGGTCACTCATATATGGTTTCAATTTTGGAAATAGTACCAAGGAACAATTGGCAAATGAGGCCGCATTTATTTATGAACATGTAAAAGACAACCTACTCTATTTTCAAATTGGGAATGAACCAGATTTTTATCCAGAGCCCAATAACCGCACAAGACCCGAAGGGTGGGGCTTTGACCAATATTTAGAGGAATGGGTCAATTGCGCTGAAGAAATACTAAAAGCTGTACCAACAGCAGTGTTTGGCGGGCCCGATGTTGGAGCAAGTTCAGATTGGATAGAACGTTTTATTCCTAAAGCATCAGCTAGGTTAAAAGAAAAGTTGATTGCTGTAAGCGGACACTATTATCCTATGGGACCTCCAGACGACCCAACTGTTAATACAGAACGTTTGTTTAAGACAAATAAAAAAGTTGGGGCATTAACCAAAGTTATTGTAGATATGGCTTCTCAATACAATTTTGGATATAGGATGACCGAGGGTAATTCCTGTTATAGAGGTGGAAAACCAGGCACAAGTGATACTATGGCTTCTGCTTTATGGGGGGGTGAATATCTGGCCATTTTGGCTACCGAGGGATGTGTAGGTGTAAATCTTCATGGTGGCAGCCGAAATATACTCAAAGCGGCGTTGAACAACCATTTGCCCGGTGAGAATGTTGCCTCTGCCTCTGGGAGTGATTCTAAGGGTAGTTTTTATACTCCAATTGCAGGAGAAACAAATACTGGTTTTATTGCAAGACCACTTTATCTTGCCATGTATATGGTAAATCAACTGGTAGGTTATGAAATGATAAGGGTACAGGTGGATTGCCATGGTTTAGATGTAACGGCATTCGCCGGGGTAAAAAATAACCAATGGAGGTTGTTAATTTTTAACAAAGAAATTAATCGTTCAGTTAATCTTAATTTAAAAGTGCCAAAACATATTAAATCTAGTACTCTTTGGCGTTTAACCGCACCATCGCTTGACGCAAGAAAAGAATTCCTTTTGGCAGGTACTGAAATGAAACCAGATTCTCCATGGATTCCCCAGAAAATAGAAAAAAACGCTATTTCCAATTCATCCTGCACGGTATCAGTACCTGTTGCAAGTGCATTGATAATGTTCTTAGAGTAATTAAAAAACAAAAACGCATTGCCGTCTAAAACTAATCTGAATAAAAAAAATCTCCCTTTTTTAAGTTCATTTAAATTTTTTTCACATCTTTGCTTCATCATGAAGTTATAGAAATTATGTTCCATATAGATGTCATAGGGGTCGGTAAGACCAGAATGTAGTCAACCTACTGTACTGGTTGGGTGCCATGACATATTTTCTCTTCGTTTAACATAATTTCATTCTAATGACTCAAAATAAATTTTCAATAAAACAACTATTTAATTTTTTTATAGATGCCGTAACTGGCAAACAAAACGACTTTACTACAGGCAGTATTCGTAAGGCTATATTTATGCTTTCCATTCCCATGATTTTGGAAATGTGTATGGAATCCATTTTTGCGCTGGTAGATATTATGTATGTGTCCAAAGTCAGTGTAAATGCCGTTGCTACCATTGGTTTAACGGAATCTGTCATTACCCTTGTATATGCAATTGCCATTGGGCTGAGTATGGCTGCAACTGCTTTGGTTGCTAGGCGAGTAGGGGAAAAGGACATAAAAGGTGCCAAAGAATCTGCGGTACAAGCCATTTTTTTAGGCGTTGCTGTTGCAATTATAATTGGCGTCCTAGGTTTTTTGTATGCCAAAGATATATTGGCTCTTATGGGAGCAGAGCAAGACCTAATTGATGAAGGGTATGGATACACCAAGCTTTTAATCGGAGGTAATATTACTATTGTGCTTTTGTTTCTTATCAATGCTATTTTTAGAGGTGCCGGGGATGCATCTGTGGCCATGTGGACGTTGATACTTTCCAATGGACTTAATATTATTTTGGACCCTATTTTTATTTTTGGTTGGGGACCCGTTCCAGAATATGGCGTTATGGGCGCAGCAATTGCGACCAATATTGGTAGGGGAACTGCCGTGCTCTTTCAAATATTCATCCTATTTTTTGGTTGGAGTCGCATAAAAATTGCTCTTACCGATGTGGTTCTCAACATTAAATTGATGGTCCATATGATTAAAATTTCCCTTGGCGGAATAGGTCAATTTTTGATAGGAACTTCTAGTTGGGTGTTCCTTATGAGAATGATGTCAGAATTTGGAAGCGAAGTACTTGCGGGTTATACTATTGCTATACGTGTGGTTATGTTCACTATTATGCCCGCTTGGGGCATGAGCAATGCGGCTGCAACGTTGGTAGGTCAAAATTTAGGGGCAAAGCAGCCAGAGCGTGCAGAGAAATCGGTTTGGATAACAGGAAAATACAATGCCTATTTTATGTTTGCCGTTTCTTTGGTCTATCTATTTTTTGCCAAAGAAATTGTAAGTTGGTTTAATACCACACCAGATGTAGTTAAATATGGAGCCCTTTGTTTGCAGATTGTAGCTATTGGTTATGTTTTCTATGGATATGGCATGGTGGTTCCGCAGGCATTCAATGGCTCTGGAGATACAAAAACACCCACAAAGATCAACCTTATTGCCTTTTGGCTATTTCAACTTCCTGTTGCTTATTTAATGGCAATCACCTTTAATTGGGGTGCTACGGGAGTTTTTATTGCCATTACTGCGGCGCAGGTTCTATTGGCCATTATTTCCATCATTTGGTTTAAAAAAGGGGACTGGAAGAAAGTCCAGGTGTAAACAAGTTTTTGTAATTTTAAACAAAATTCATGTAATGGAAACAACCAAGAAAGGGTTAAATACACTGTGCACTCACGCCGGAGATTTGGAGGATAAGGAATATAAAGGGGCGGTTTCACCCTTGTATATGAGTACTTCATATGCTTATATGGATGTGGATGTTTCCAGATACCCAAGAACCTATAATACGCCCAATCAAGAAGCTTTAGGTAAAAAAATAGCCGCTTTGGAGCATGCAGAAACAGCAATGATTTTCAGCAGTGGAATGGCAGCAATAAGTACAGCCTTGTTGGGATTTTTAAGCGCTGGTGACCATGTAATTTTGCAGCAAACATTATATGGTGGTACTTATGCCCTGGTAACCAAGCATTTTGAACGTTTTGGCATTGAATATTCCTTTACAAATGGTTGGGAGGCTTCAGATTTTAAAAGCAAGATAAAGCAGAATACAAAGGTTCTGTATATAGAAACACCATCCAATCCTTTGTTGACGATTACTGATATGAAAGCCGTTGCCAATTTGGCAAAACAACATGGTTTAATTACCATGATAGACAATACTTTTGCAAGCCCTATAAACCAAAACCCCATAGATTTTGGAATTGATGTGGTCATCCATAGTGCCACCAAATACATGGGTGGTCACTCAGATATTAGTGCTGGTGCTGTAGCTACTTCCAAAAAGCATATGGAAAAGGTATACAATATGGCTATTGACTTAGGTGGTAACCTTAGCGAATATACTGTTTGGTTGTTGGAAAGAAGTATAAAGACAATGGGGCTCAGGGTAAGACAGCACAATGATAATGCCATGAAAATGGCTCATTATTTATACAATCATCAAGATATTATAAAGGTATATTATCCAGGTTTGCCATCACATTCTGGACATGAAATTGCAAAAAAGCAAATGAAAGGTTTTGGCGGAATGATGTCTTTTGAACTAAGTGAAGAAGTTGATGCAGTTGAATTTCAAAAAGAATTAAAATTAATAAAGCCTTCTATGAGTCTTGCTGGTGTGGAAAGTACCATTCTTATGCCTGTGAAAACATCGCATAGTAGAATGGATAAAGCAGATAGAGAGAAGCAAGGCATTACAGATGGGTTATTGCGTTTTTCAGTAGGAATAGAAGAACCAACGGATTTAATAGAAGATATAGAGCAGGCAATTAATAAGGTAAAAACAAATAATAAGGTTGTTCTACAATCATAAAAAGGATAAATGAAATTAGATATATTGGTATTTGGCGCACATCCTGATGATGCTGAACTAGGAGCAGGAGCAACCATTGCAAAAGAAGTTGCCAGCGGAAAGAAAGTCGGTATTGTGGACCTTACACGTGGAGAATTAGGAACTCGTGGTTCGGCAGAAATAAGAGATAAAGAGGCAAAAGCTGCCGCAAAAATTCTTGGAGTATCGGTTAGGGAAAATTTGGAGTTTTCAGATGGTTTTTTTGTAAATGATAAGGAGCATCAATTGGAGGTCATAAAAATGATTCGCAAGTACCAACCGGAAATTGTTTTGTGCAATGCTGTGGATGATAGACATATTGATCACGCAAAAGGTAGCAGTTTAGTGAGCGATTCCTGTTTTTTAAGTGGATTGATTAAGATTGATACAAAATTTGAAGGAGATGATGAATGGCAAGACCCATGGCGTCCAAAACATGTATACCATTACATTCAATGGAAAAATATTGAACCAAATTTTGTTGTGGATGTATCTGGGTTTATTGATAAGAAAGTGACCGCCATTATGGCTTATAGTTCACAATTTCACGACCCAAACAGCAAAGAACCAGAAACACCAATAAGCAGTAAAAATTTCACTGATAGTGTAGGTTATAGAGCAAGGGATTTAGGAAGATTAGTGGGAGTAGAATATGCAGAAGGTTTTACAACAGAAAGGCACGTTGCCGTTAATCACCTTGGTGATTTAATGTAGGTTTTATCCAACATTCTTATATTCTTTTTTGGTTTTAGCCTTTGGCAAGGTGAAGAAAAAACTGGTTCCTTTCTTTAATTCACTTGAAACCCATATTTCACCTTTATTATTTTCCACCATTTCTTTACACAAAGAAAGACCTAGGCCTGTTCCTTTTTCATTGTTGGTGCCGTATGTTGTAAAATTAGAATTTTTAACAAACAACTTGTCTTGAACATCTTGGGCCATTCCAATACCGGTATCTCTTACACAGATTTCCCAATTATCATCATTCTCTTTTGCATCAATGACAATCATACCATGTTCAGGAGTAAATTTAAGGGCATTACTCATAAGATTTCTAATAATAATGTCTACCTGATTGTTGTCTGCCCAAACAACAATGTTTTCAGCTATTCTTTTGACAATTCTTATTGATTTTCCGTTTGCTATTTCTGACAGTAGGTTTACATTATCTTCAACAATGTGTTCTAACGTAATAGCAGCTGGTTTTGTAACCGCTCCGTTCATTTGTGTTTGCCCCCATGAAAGAAGATTGTTTAGGGTAAAAGAAATATGGCTAACATCATCCCATAGTTTTGGAACAAGCTTTAAGAATTCATTTTTTTGCATTTCACCTTCCTTGAACATTTTTAAAAGCCCCTCTAAAGCGCCAATAGGCCCCCTTAAATCATGACCAATTATAGAGAACAGCTTATCTTTGGTATCATTTATTCCTTTAAGTTCAACCTTTCTTTTTTCTAAGATTTCTTGCTTAACTTGTAATTCTTTGTTTAATTTTTTCTGATTTTTTTCATTTCTATAGACCAAGAATGTAATTAATGCTAAAATTAAGAGGATAATAATTGCACCATATATATAATTTCTTTGTTTTTCTAATGCTGCCAAGTTTTTTTGAATCAGGACTTCATTTTGCTTATCATGTGCCAACTTGGTCTTCAACATGGTAAGACTTTTCTTGTTGTCGTTTCTTGAAAGGGTATCAGACAATGATTGATATAACTCATGGTAGACAAGAGCATTTTCAAAGTCTTCCTTGTTCTTGCTTATTTTATATAATGTTCTTGCACACTTTTGAGTTCCTTCTTTGGTTTTTATTCTGTTAGATATTTCATAAGCTTCCAATGCATAGATTTCAGAAATACTATCTTTTTTTAATCCAAAGTAAGCTTCTGCCATTCCATTCATCAAATCAATTCTTCCTCTATCATCTTGAATTTTTCCATGGAGCATTTCTGCTTGATGGTACCAATGCAATGCCCAGATATACTTTTTCTTTTTTAGATAAACTTTTCCTTTTACTTCATAGGCATATGCCAACCAATCTGTTATATCATGCTTTTCAAAGGTTATTATACTTTTATTAATATTGAACATCGCATAATCCAGTTTCTCTATGTCTGCATAAATTGAGGCTATATTACTCATGGTCTCTGCTGAGTAAATATCATTTCCTATTTCCTCATTTATTTTCTTTGTTTTCTTGTAAAAAGTCAGTGCTTGTTCATAATCTTTTTGAGAGGCATATAGGTTACCAACATTTTCATTTAGTATGGATAGCATTAATTTATTATCTACCCTTTCTGCAAACTCTAAGCTTATTAAATATACATTTAGGGCTTTTGCATAGTCACCCATATACATATATTCTCCAGCAATACTGTTTTGTGTATTAAGAATTAAGTCAGAATCTTTAATTTGATTGGCTATTGACAGCGCTGACCTATAATAGTTTGTTGCTTCTGAAAAATCACCTTTATCAGAAAAATAGTCACCCATTAAGTTTAAGGAATGGGCTTCTCCCTTTTTGTAACCAGATGACTTACTATATTTTAGTGTTTGTTGAGAGAGAAGGTATAGACTGTCGGTTTTATAGAATCTCAATTCGGCTCCCAGCTTATTAAGAAGATTTATATAACTGGTATCTTTTACGCTAAAATTCTTTTTAACTTGTATTTTAGAAATACGGCTTTCCAGACTATCTCTAACATTTTGTTGAGCATAGCTTTGAGCAATACAAAGTATTGCGAAGGCAGAGAGCAAAGTAAATTGTCTTGTAAATTTAAAATTCAATGTTCTGTAGGTTAGCACTAAAAAAATATTGTAAGATTTTAACAGGTTTAAAAATACCTTCTCTATAAGCCTATTACTAATTAATGTTGTGAAATGCTCTTTTTTGTGTGTTTTATCGTGTAAAAAGTGCATTTTGTCGATGTTCTCATGAAGTCATTAAAAATTGAATGGTATTTCTCTTTATGTACAAAGGGCTTTTTAAATAAAATATCAGCATTTTTATTTTGAAAGATGGTATAAAAAAAATTACATTTGCAACCGCTTATAAATGGTGGTTGTAGCTCAGCTGGTTAGAGCATCGGTTTGTGGTACCGAGGGTCGCCGGTTCGAACCCGGTCTTCCACCCTAAATAGCAAGAAAAGAGTCCTGTCTAACGATGGGACTTTTTGTTTTAAGTAGAAAAGTTTGTGGGTGAGAAGCCTGTGCCGAGCATTGTCGAGGTGAACCCGGTTTTCCACCCTAAAAGCATAAATAAAAAACCCAATCTATTTTAGATTGGGTTTTTTGCTTTTTAATAAGTACCAGATTAGTTGGTAGCTTTGTCTACTATAACCCTTTGGTCTCGGTTAGCTACTTCCCAAGCAGTATAGAAAACTAGCCTTGTTCTATTCTCTAACAGATCATAATTTATTTTATCAGGTGTGTCACTCGGCTTGTGGTAATCTGCATGAGTACCATTAAAATAAAAGATAATAGGAATGTTGTTTTTAGCAAAATTGTAGTGGTCACTACGGTAATAAAAACGATTGGGGTCATTTTCATCGTTATAGGTATAATCTAATTCTATCTGAGTGTACTTTTTGTTTACAGCTTCAGAAAGCTCATGTAAATCTGTACTAAGCTTATCAGAACCAATTAAGTAAATATAATTTCTGTTTCCTTCTCTTTTTGGGTCTATACGCCCAATCATATCAATATTTAAATTTGCAACTGTTTGTGCCAATGGAAAAATGGGCTCAAAATCTGTATAGTACTGTGAACCGAACAATCCTTTTTCCTCGCCTGTTACATGTAAAAACACAACAGATCGCTTAGGGCCATTCCCTGCATCACTAGCTTTTTTAAATGCTTCTGCAATTTCTAAAAGAGCAACCGTTCCAGAGCCATCATCATCGGCACCATTATTAACTTCTCCATCACTTGTGATACCAATATGGTCTAAATGTGACGAGATTACAACATATTCGTTTGGCTTTTCTGAGCCTTTTATATAGGCCACTACATTTTCTGAGCTCACTTCTTCATTGGCACTTTCGATACTTAATGTTAAAGGAACTGAAATTGTTTTAGGAACATCATCTTCATCTATGTTTGGTAATAGTTTTTTTCCAATTTCAGAATTGATAATGAAACTGGCAAAATCTCCTGATTTATCTTTCAATGTCATTCTGCCTCTATTATTCCTTTTGGAGAAGTCATAATAGCCTTTATACCTACCAAAATTAGCATCGTCATAATAAAGCATTCCAAGTGCACCATTGTCTGTTGCTGCTTGTGCACGTTTGCCAAAAGATTCTGACATATTGCTCCAATCAGATTTTTCTTCTGTGCCAGAAACAGCGTAGGTGCCATTACTATTTTTTGGTTCACCAAATTTTATCAATACCAACTTGCCTTGCACATTTAACCCCTTATAATCAGAATAATTTTCATCGTCTATACCATATCCTGCATAAACAATATCGGTATGTGTGCCTGTTGCTTTGGAAAAAGTCACAAAATTCTCACCTATAGGATATTCGTTATTATCAATATTAATTGATCCAGTTGGTAGATTGCTCATTTCCAAGGGAACATCTTGAATGTAGTCGCCATCAGCTTTGGCAGCATCAATTTTCAATTCTTCATACGCAGTTTTTATATATTCAACCGCTTTCTTTTGCCCGGGTTTTCCCGTTTCCCTGCCTTCAAATTCATCTGAGGCATAGACATATAAATGTTCTTTTAATTCTTCTTGTGTAATTGTTTTGGCGTAGATGGTACTTGTTTCCTCATTATTAACTACTTCTTTTTCCGCCACGGTTTTCTGAGAAGAGTTGCAAGACATTATCAATCCAATAAGTACTAAGGCTATTTTTTTCATTATGGTAGTATTTTGTACAAAATTCACCAAAAATAACAAAAAGAAAATGTAAGAGGGGTAAAAGGCAAACTATATCTGAGAGAATTAGTAAATTAATAATCAAATTACTAATTATGGATAGGAGAAAATGGTTTAGACAGACTGGAGTTTTGTCTACGGGACTTGTGTTAACGCCCTACTTGGGAAGTTCCAACACCTATTTGAGTGAGGAGGGTGAAGAAGTTATTAAACTAAGTTCTAATGAGAATCCTTATGGTTGCTCGGCAAAAGCTTTGAAAGCATATAATAGTGCTGGCTTACATGTAAACCGTTATGTGTTTGCAACCATATCTAAAGTAAAAGATTTTTTTGCCAATAAATTTAATGTTACCAGTAATGAGGTTTTATTGGGGGCCGGTTCATCATCTTTATTGGAGACTATTGCTTTATTTATGTTACAAAAAGGCGGGGATATTGTTACTGCAACCCCAACTTTTGATATTATGCCAGCTATGCTGCAAAAGTTTAATATTAAGACTCATTATATACCTCTGAATATGAGTCATGTATTGGATTTGGATAAAATGCTGTTGACTACAAAACAATTTCCAGGGCTTGTATACATTGTTAACCCAAATAACCCTATTGGTACTGCTCTTGATTCAGAAAAGCTCATTTTGTTTATGGAAAAGGCTACAAAACATTCATATGTTCTTATTGATGAAGCTTATTTGGAATTTTCCGATAAGCCGAAATCAATGATCCATTTAATTTACAATCCCAAAGTAATTATTATTAAAACCCTTTCTAAAGTTTATGGCTTGGCAGGTCTTAGAATTGGATATGGGTTTGCTCATGAGGGTACGGTTAAAGGAATAGAGAAATTTCAAATTTTCCCTGGCCTAACAATTTCCTCTGCGGCTTATGCGGCAACCATGGCCGCTTTAGGGGATAATGAACATATTGAGTTTGTCAAAAGAAAGAACAACGAGGCTAAAAGTATGGTCTATAAAGCTCTTGAGAAATTAAAAATAAATTACATTTCTTCCCAAACAAGTTTTATACTGTTTGATATTTCATCTTTCAAAGGAGACTTTGTTGAAGAATTTAAAAAAAGAAACATTTTAATAGGTGAAAGGAATTATTTGGATAAGAAGTGGTGTAGGGTAAGTATGGGTACTATTGACGAGACCAAAAAATTCATTGAAGTTTTAGAGGAAATATGGGGCTAAGTATAGTAGCTTAAACCCCATTTTTTCTTAATAGTTTTCTTTAACTATTTTTTCTTTTTTAAATGCCAAACATAAATAGCAGTTAGGCCCACATTTAAATTTGGTGCTTTAAAAGCAAAATTGGTTGGGGTTTGAGTAAGGTATGTGTCTTCCACCAAACTACGTGCATTGGTTAACATGCATTGAAACATGAGCCCACCAATTTCCCAATTAAGACCTACAGAAAAGGGGTCATAAGTATTATTTGATTTTAAGGGATTGGTCACCCAATAATATTCAGACACAAGAGATAAATGTCCTGTTAACTTATACCTTCCGCCGAAACCTAGAGCAAAAGTATCTGTGGGGTCATCTGTCGAAGCAACCGTGCCCCGGTGAACAAGCGTAGGTGCAATTTGCAAAGAGAAATCGGAGCTGAATTTCCTAGCGATTAATGCTTGAGTGGTAAAGGAAAACCGGTTATAGTCATCATCGCTAACCGTTCCATATGGATTGCCTTCTAAGTTAGAACTACCGCCTTGAAAGAGGGTAATGCTCAGCGGCGAACCTTCACCTTTTGGGCGTTGTCTAATCAACTTGTATTTAAAAAAACCATCAATTAAATCATCATAACCAGCATATCCAATACCCATAGAAAATCTATCCGTTACACCATATTCCAATGCTAACCTTCCAGAAAGTTTATCAGGAAAAATGCTCTTTTTTTCTCTATTTGGAACATTCCAAAATCTATAGGCCCAATAGGTTTCTAAAATTCCTTTTTTTCTGGTTTCTATAGATTGCCCATAAGAGATTCTAGTCATTTTAAAAGTCGCCGAAGTATATTCAACGGTACTTGGCTGTTCTTGTTCTAAGATTTCCAACAAATCATCTTGTGCATTTAAATTAGTATATAAACCTGCAATTAGGAACACTACTAAAAATAATTTTCTATTTTTCATAAGGCTCATATTCAAATCTAAAGGTTACTGAAATTGTTTTTGCAATGTTGCCAGCTAATAGCGGTGGCACCATAATATCATAATCTTTCACAAAAGTTTCAAAAGTCCCGGTTAGAATATAATTTTCACCAGAATTATCAATATTTGTCTTAATTTCCAATTCTTTTGAAACACCGTGCAGTGTAAAAATTCCTTTAATTATTTTTGTTTGAATGCCGTTTATAGAAGCATCAAAATCCACTATTTCACCTTCAAAGGTCGCTTTGGGATAAATATCAGATTCTATATAACTTTCATTAAAATGTTCTCTCATTAATGCTTTTTCAAAGACAAAAACATTCATTAACATAGTGGCGGCAATCTTATTATTGGAAAAATCAATAATACTCAATGCTTGGTTGTTCTCTGCTTTTATATTTTCAACGGAAGTATAGGAAAAAAACGATACCTGCCCTTGACGAGCAATAATTTGATCTGAGTTTTGCCCAATTCCGTTTAAAAATGAAAAAACGAAAAGAAACTTAATTAGCTTATTCATTAATTTTGGTGTTGAGTAGTACACAATTTAGCATAATGCCGTCCATGAGGAACCCTTTAAAGACTCCTTTTATTAAAACAGAGTCCCCTTTATTAAGCTTTTGGACATTGTGTAATTGGTTGGTTTGCATATCACATATTATATAGCCTTCTTTTCTGCTTTTTGAAGCTTCTAAAAATACAGTACATTTTTTATTAATAAAACTAACTTTTGTTACAATACCTTTAATTTCAATTATTTTTTCTTTGTAATTTGAATTTGCTTTATTCTTATCCAATACAAAAGATGACATTAAATTTTCGGCGTCTGTATGCACTTCTGTTTTTGCATCTAATACATTGATATGGGAATTATTAGACACATACCAATAAAAACAAACTCCAAGTAATAAAATTACCAAAGCCCCAATTGTTTTTATGCTAAGCTTGTTCATACTATAAACATCTTTTATAAACAGAAAACTGCATTAAAGTTATAACAAAAGCAGTATAGAATACTATTTTATTTTATAATGGTAAATCATGGGAAGCATAGCAACTTCCCATGATTTCTTCACCAATATCCAACTTCCTTAATCAATTATTGTTATGGTCCCTGTCATTTGACCGTGAAACTCGCAATTATAAAATAATGTATCTGGAGCATCATTTGGTACAGTAAAACTTATAGTTCCTGTAGAGGCGCCATTGTTGGTAACACCATCGTTAAATATATCTCCTGTACCTGTGCCTTGCACAGATTTAATTAAAAATGGGTGCCCTGGAGTATTTACATTAAACTCATAAGTTTCGCCTCTTTTAAATGTAAAATCTGGATTATTTGCATTTGTTAACCCACCTCCACTAAATGTATAGGCAGAGGCTCCGTCATTGGAAACTTCATAGGTAGCAGCAACACTAGAAGTGTTATCTGGTTCTGGAGCAGCCTCTGTATCTGGGTTGATTATGGGCCATATTCCTGCAGCTGGAAAACCAACACCATAATTATCTCCTCGTTCTTGATCTTGCCCAAAGTAATATAAAGGCCATCCTTTATACGTTAATTGTGATTGTCCAAATACATCAATTGTTCCAAAATCATCATCATTTAAAATGCTTGGCAAACCGTCTATTGTTGTATTAAATATTGGCCATACACCGTTATTGGAAAGGTCAGATGCTGTAAAATTATTCTGGTCTTTTTTATCTCCAGTAAAAATGTAAAGAGTGTTTCCTTCTGCGTCTGTAACATAAAGTGTTTCTTCATCACCAGCAACATATTCCCCGGTAAGATTAGTTTCTACGCCATTAGAATCTCTTCCTACTAATTGTGCTACCGATATCATTAGAGAATAGTCTGGTTTTGCAACAAAGAAGTTATTGGCATTGTCTCCATTTACATCTCCCACGGCAGCATCATTAGCAAATAAATATAGCGGCCATCCTTTGTATGTAGTTTGTTGTTCCCCATCTTCTCTTGTTATTGTTGAAAAGTCATCAGCATCTAATCCTGCGTCTAAAGTAAGATTCTCAGCAAAGAAAGTTGGCCATACATCAGAACATCCACCACTACAGTTAGAAGAACCTTTTGAGTCTTTTCCAAAGAAATAAAGAGTCATTCCATCTGCATTTGTCATTACGCTACCAAAAGTTCCATTTTCTGCAATTCTTACCGCATTTGGGTCTGGCTCTGGAGCCGCTTCTGTATCTGGGTTAATTATGGGCCATATTCCAGCAGCTGGGAAACCAACACCATAATTATCTCCTCGTTCTTGATCTTGCCCAAAGTAATATAAAGGCCATCCTTTATATGTTAATTGTGATTGACCAAATACGTCTATAGTTCCAAAATCATCAGCACTCAAAATACTTGGTAGACCATCAATTGTTGTATTAAATATGGGCCATACAGCATCATTGGAAAAATCTGAAGCTGTAAAATTATTTTGATTTTTTTTGTCTCCAACAAAAATATAAAGGGTATTCCCTTCATCATCAGTAACATAAAGCGTTTCTTCATCACCAGGAGTAAAATCTCCTTTAAGATTGGTTTCAGCCCCATTGGAGTCTCTTCCTACCAATTGTGCAACAGTTATCATTAATGAGTAATCTGGTTTGGCTACAAAAAAGTTGTTGGTGTTATCTCCATTTATATCTTCGGCAGCTGCATCATTGGCAAATAAATATAAAGGCCATCCTTTATAAGTTGTCTGTTCTGCTCCATCTTCTCTTGTAATGGTAGCAAAGTCAGCGGCATCCAATCCCGCATCTAAAGTAAGTTCGCTAGCAAAAAAGATTGGCCATACATCTGCACAACCACCACTACAGTTAGAAGCCCCTTTGGCATCTTTTCCAAAGAAGTAAAGTGTTTTTCCTTCAGCGTTTGTTAATACATTTCCAAAAGTTGCATCGGCTCTTAAACCAACCGCATTTTTAACTTCAGATTCTGTTTCGGTCTCCGTTTCTGTTTCTGTTTCAGAATTCGGGTTGTTGTAAGGGTCATTTGAATCGTCAGAACAACTAACGTAAATCAATGATAGAATAAATAGTAATAATAGCTTTTTCATTTTGTTTAAATTTTAAAAATGGGTTAAATATTAATGTTGCCCCAAAAGAACTATTTGTTAGAAGCTTATAAAGACAAAATGTGCGTGAAAGGGAAAAACGACCTCTGAAAGGGAATAAATTAGGATGAAATTTTTTGAGATTTTTTAAAAGAATAACTTAGGTTATCCCAGTGTTCATAGGGAATGTTCTAAAATATAGCACATAATGTTAAATAGGAACCCTCTTTTTTGGTTAGATGTATTTTTATAGCTCTATGAACAGTATATGTATTGTTATTTTGGTTAAAAATGGGCCTATTTTAATTGATAAGGAGCGTAGGGTGTAATGTGTTTGTAAAAAAATAACTCATCTAATTCTATATAGTATTTGCTACTAAAAAACCTCCAATAGAATAGTTCCATTGGAGGCTTTTGTTTAATTAAGTGTTTATCTAAAAATACAGCTTAGCATCTACATACCGTACTAGGGGTGATTTTATAATTTGCTCTTTCACCTTCTGGTGGATATCCTAAATCGGTAAGGATATTTAATGCTGTTGCCAGCTCATTGGCTTTTACAAAATTAAAAACGATAAGTGAGTCCGTAGGATATATATATACATTTGTAATATCCATAATTTTTAAAAGCTCCTTTTTTATAGTTGACGAACATCTTTGGCAGAATGAATTTTGAACGTGAACTGTTGCGAATCCTGATTTCATAGCTCTAAATTTTAAAATACTCTTGATACGTTAAACCCAAAGAAAAAATCACCCTTACCCCAATCACCAATTGCCTGGCCAAGAAAACCATTTGTATTCATGGGTTGTGCATTGGTAAAGTGCACTTGAAAAACATGTCCACCAGTTTCTAAATCAAAACCAATAGAAAAAGGATTTTTAAAAGGAGAATTCTCTACTCTATTTAGATGGTGACCATAGTCAGCATTAATGGACCACCTTTTAGAAAGTTTATGTCTTCCACCTAAACCTAAAGAATATTGAGAGTTGTCCTGTTCATCTAGCTGTACAAGGTTATCATGAAAAAAAGTTGGGATAACTTCCAATGAAAAGTTTTTATTTACTTTTCTAGAGATTAGTAACTGTACTGTGTATCCTAAACGATTTTGAAATTCTAACCCAGGAAGGTTTTCTTTTTCTAAAGCCGTATTTATTAGTAGCGTATTAAATGATACTACTGTGAATGGTGAACCACCGTTTTTTTGACGCAGCAACCTCATTTTAAGAGAAGTTTCATAGATTTTTAAAAAAGAACTTCTTGAGACTCCAATGTTTATTCCATCTGACAATCCATATATAAAGTTGAGACGAGTAACAGCTTGGTCTAATCCAAAGAAGTCCTTAAATCCTGTTTTTACAGAACCAAACCTGTGAGATACTACAAAGTAAAGTTCCTTGTCTGATATCATTTTGGTAGACTCAAAGTTTACAATTTTTAATCCCTTAAAAGCAGCTGTTTCAAAATCGTCAGTTGCCTCAGTATCTATTTCAGAGAAAAGATCATCCTGTGAAAAGAGTATAAAAGGGAGAATAAGGAAGAGAATATTTAAGGTTTTCATTTTACTATTTTTTAGGTTTTTATTTAATTATTTGTGTTGCTTGGTCAATTTTCACTAATTCCAATAAATCATCATATCCTATACATCGCCCTTTTATAGTGACGTTATCACCAACAGAAGAATTCCTGATAGTTCCATTCAACAAATTTGCCTGTACTTTATCATCAATGATTATACTGTTAGTTTCTATGGAAATTATTTTGCCAGAAACAGCGATTACTTTATCTAAAAGTTCTTGGGAGGCAAGGCTCTGGTTTGTTGTGAATTTTGATCCAAGTTCTACAGCAGAAATTTCTATGGTCGCCTTTTCAGTTGCAATATCTCTATGCTCACCATAAACATACTGCTTTACAAAAAGTGCAATAAGAAAGACCAGTGCTATTAAGGATATTAATACGATATATTTTTTCTTGCTCATTTTTCTATAAGATTAAATTCTATTTGCACCCATACTTCTTTTGCTATTTTGTTCTTTACAATTTTTGGAATCTCAATATCAAAATCCTCAGGGGTTACTTTAAAATCTCCTTTTATAGAAATTGTATTGTTAGCTTTACTAACTTTTAGGGTAGTGGTAATTTCTTTTTTCTTGCCATGCAATTCTAGCGTGCCTGTGGTCTCTATTTCTTGTTCGTTCTCATTAAGATTTGCAAAGTCAAAACCAGAAAGAATTCCTTTAAATATGGCCTTAGGATATGTTTCAGATTCAATATAATTTTCATTAAAATGTTCTTCCATTAAAGAATTTTTAAATCGAAACCCTTTCATAAGACCTAATGCGGCTATTTCTCCAGTCTTACTATCTAAGATTGCAGTAACAGATTTATTCTCTGCTTTTACTTCTTCAAATAGTTTTTCTGAAGCCTCAAAAATTATAGTTCCATTTTTATCTATGTACTTTTCTTGAGCACTTATTGTTGATACATTAAAAAAGGCTATAATCGCAATTGCTAAAAGTTTAATGTTTTTAATTTTCATAATTTTTTGTTTTTATTGTTTAACTAGTTTTCTAATGTTCCTTCTTGTATCCATTGTTCAATAAGGTCTATGGTTGCCTGTGGTAATCTGTTTGAAGGGGGCATGGACCCATTTTCACTTGTCTGCTTAGATATTGCCCTTAAAAGAGAACCATTTTCTGCCCTTGCTTTTACTTGTTCATAAGTAACTAAGGAGAAAGGAGCACCATTCCGAACAGGGTTAGAGTGGCATCCTAGACAATTACTTCCTATAATGTCTTTTATGTTTGCATTGTAGGTAATTGCTCCACTGGGTTCTTCAGTTTCTTTTTCGTCATTGTTTCCAGATTCCAGCAATAGATCGCTTTCACTGTCATTGGTGCATGCCATTAAAATGACAGAGAATAATGCACAAAGGATTTTCATTTTTTTTGTCATAACTGTTTTTTTAAATTGTTTATTGACTTTTAGTATTATTCTCAAAACAACCATTTTACTGGGGTTCTTAAAGACAAAATGTTTATGAAAGGGAAAATCTGGGTTTAAAAGGGAATTTTTTTAAGTGGATATTTAGTTAAAATTGTTAGGACTTTGCAAATCATAGATTTAGTTTTTATCAAATACTTATCTTAGGCTTCCAAAAATGCCAGTCAAACCATTACAATGAGAAAGGACCGCCTTTACTTTTTTACTTTTTTATCCATCTCTATTATTTTTATAGTGATTGCGAGTATTGCTATACAGTTTTTTGTTAAGGCAAGCGCCAATCAATTGTTAGAAACTCAGTTAGAATCTAGCAAGCGTGAAGCAAAGGAAATAGCAAATCTTGTAGGGTATCAATTGGAAAACGGACTTGCTAAGGAGACGGTAATACAAAACATACAACGTAGCATAGAAAGCACCAATCTAGAAACAGGGTTTGTATCTGTGTTCGATTGGTCTGGAAAAGAAGTTAGTCATCCAGACATAAAAAGAGTGGGGCAATTGGTAAGCCCAAATCAATCTTTTGTTTCTTCGGTAACGGATGATTTATCCTCGGAAGATTTTTACGATTTACTGCAGAGTAAACAAGAGGCTGGTGGCGTTAGAAATTTTGAGGATTCGGAGCAAGAATCTGAAGTAATTTATTTATATCCAGTTGCCAATTCTGATTGGATTATTGCAGCGCACGCAAACACTAATAAAATATCGTCACAGATTGGAGCACTTAGGAATAAGTTCTATAATATTTTGCTCATAATGGGCTTTATCATTATTCTCTCCTCTGTTATTACAGTAAGGCTTATTGGTAGTGCATATGAAAAAAGATTAGAGTTAAAGAACCAAAAACTAGAAGATGAAGTAATTAATCTTTCTAAATTGAATAGGGCAGTTGGTGATTATCAACAAAAAGTAAGCGAAAACCTGCCAGAGAATAAAAAGAGCAGTGCTAATGAGAAAAACAAAAAACGAATCCTTACTTATGTTAGAAACGAGCTTTTGCCTATTGCTACGGAAGATATTGCCCATATCTATACAGAGAACACTATAACCTATGTGGTTTGTTTTGATGGTAAACGTTCCACTACCAATGTAAGTCTGGATGAGTTGTTCTCCAGTTTGGACAGTAGTTTTTTCTATAGGGCCAATAGGCAGTTTATTATTGCCATTTCTGCAATTGATAAAATTGTAAAGTATGGTAATAATCAGCTTAAGATTCTTGTAAATCCAAATTCAGAAGTAGATATTATAATTAGTAAAAACAAAGCTGCGGAGTTTAAGCAATGGCTTAATTTGTAGAAGAATTTATTTATAAACAAAAAACCCATAACTAGAGTTATGGGTTTTATTTTGCGGAGAAAGAGGGATTCGAACCCCCGGAGGTGTGACCCTCAATAGTTTTCAAGACTACCGCATTCGACCACTCTGCCATTTCTCCAATGCGGCTGCAAATATAATAACCTTTTTTAAATCTTGATAATAACTATCATATAAATTTTAATTATAGACTATAATAGAATCAGAATCAATTCTTAGTGCCTGCAAAAACTCATGCAATCTTTAAAAAACCCGATGAACGGCAAATTATTATAGGTGATTTACCCAATTTTAGTAGAAAAACACTCAATTTTCTATAAACCTATGAAATTTTACTAGTAGAACATTAAAAACAATTGGGCAACTTTGGTAAAACAAACAACTCAAATCTTACTCTTATGAAAAAAGCCACTACCTACAAGGCAATCATTGGATGTGTTATTGCATTGTTAAGCAACGCAATGATTGCCCAGAATAATAACGCTGATAGCGAGATTAATCAAGATACCTACAAGAAATTAAAAGCACTTGGTTATAGTGATAAAGAAGTTTTTGAAGACCTTGGAAATGCCTACTTTTTAACTGAGAATTATAGCCAAGCTGCTTTCTGGTATGATGAACTTATTAAAATTAGCCCAGATGGCGTATTAAAGCCTAGTTACCAAGAACGATATAATTATGCGAAAAAAGAGGTAAACCAAGCAATGTCTTTCTCCAATATGGATAAGAAAGATTGGTTATCTGTTGTTAAAGCAGATTATCAGTTAAAAAATATGACTACAAAAGAAAAAAAGAGTAGTTCTTCATCTGAGAAATTTAAAGAATTGGTTTTTGAGCCCTCAAATTCTCAATTTGTAATAAAAGAAGAAGAACCTGTTGCCATTCAAAACTTTATTGGAAAAACCTCTATGGAATCTAAAGAGTATGATGCACCAATTGCAGTAACGGCAAATGGGAGAACAGCATATTTTAGTAAAGTAGATTTTGTAAAACCCTTATATGGTATGTTTTCTAAAAAGGAACAAATTTATAAAATATACAAAGCAGAAAAGGTAAATGGTGAATGGACAAATTTTGAAAAAGTAGCAGTATGCCCCAAAAACTACTCAGCAAAACACCCAGCCGTGTCCGCTGATGGTAAGCGTTTGTTCTTTGCATCTAACATGCCTGGTAGTTTTGGCGACTATGATATTTATGTTGCTGATTTATACCAAGACGGTAGTGTAGGGGTTTCCAAGAACTTAGGACAAAAAGTAAATACTAAGAAGAACGATTTATATCCAAGTCTCGCCGATGGGAACACATTATTTTTTGCTTCTGAAGGACGAAAAGGACACGGAGGATTGGATATTTATATGACCCAAGTTGGCCAAAGCAAGGTTAATTTAGCCATGAATATGGGAAGTCCAATAAACAGTAATAAAGATGATTTTTCAATTTCTTTTAAGGATGAAGGTGGTTTTGTAATGTCTAATAGAGGTGGAGATTCTAATATTCAGAAAGTGGCATTTACACCTACTAATAATAAGGACCAAGAGCTAGATGAGCGTCAAAAATACAATTCCATGGAAACTATCCGTAAAAGCTGGCAAGTAGATTATTCTACTTCAGTTTACGAAGATGAATAAATAAAATGTCCTAATTATACCAAAACGTAGGTTTTAGGCACCCTAATCATGTACAAATCTTGTGCGGGTTAGGGTTTTTTGTGGAATAAATTAGATTTTTGAGTATGCATTTTAACGAAAAATGCTACTTAAATACTAAGTTTTATGAAATTTTGAATAAGTTTATTACTGATTTAAATGAAGTTGATACCCTAAAACCCCCAAACTTATGATTACAAACCTACTTTTTAACCGTATTGCAAACCATGCTCATAATGGTAAACTAAGCTTTAATATGAAAAAATGGAGCTCTTTAACTTCCTTAGTTAAAAGCTGTCACTTTCTGAAATTCTAGAACCTGAGTCTTAAACTCTGATTTAGTATAGAATTCAGTTTTTTATTTTTCCCAGCATACTTGTATTAAAAGATGTAAATGCAATTTTAAGGCGACTAATTTTGTGGCCATTTCTTGGCATTCATTTTTATGTAAAGTAAATGTGGGGCTAGTTGTTTTCTTTCCTAAACAGTAACCTTTAAGATTTAAGCTTTGGAACAAAGAGCAGACGATTATATTAAAGTTCTTTAATAATAACCATGGATATTCTTATTTGTTTAATAATATAGAATTCCCCTAAAACCCCAAGAGTTATGAAATCAAATGTTTTAAAAATTATTGTGATTGATAACGACCCAGTAAGCAATTACAGATACGCAGAGTACTTTAAAGACAATGAAGATTATTCTTTAAGAGGCATTTATGCTTCAATAGACGATGCTCTTCATGATTATAATAAAATTAAGCCAGACATTATAGTTTCAGAAGTTTCCTTACCTATAGTATCTGGAATTGATGGAATTTCATTGTTCAAAAAGAAAGATTCTAATGTAAAAGTCATTATGATGGGCAATGATATTGACGATGAAACTATTAGGGAAGCTTTTGTTAATGGATGCAATGGTTTTATGTCCAAGCCATTGAGTCCAGAAAGGTTTTTTCATGCAATGGACTCAGTTAAAATTGAAGGAGCAGTCTTAAGTAATGATATTGCAAGAAAAGTAATTTCAATGTTTCAACGAAAAACATATGATATTTTTTCTAAAAGAGAAAATCAGATTATAGAACATCTTTGTCACGGTGCAACCTATAAAACTATTGCAGAAAAGCTTTTTGTTACACCAAGTGCTGTGAACTTTCATATACAGAATATTTACTTAAAACTGAATGTAAACTCAAAGTCTGAAGCGCTTTTGAAACTGCAGGAAATCCAATAATCTAAAGAATAGTTTATAGAAGAAAAAATACTTTAATCTAAAAATCCTAATTTTTTTTAATCAGGGTGATTATTAGTACCTGTCTATCGTGTGGGGTGGATAGGTACTTTTTTTTGCTTAAGTTTTAACTTTCAAGGGCATCAATTAATCTTTTGCCCGTATTTTTGCATAATGGAGGAATGGTACCATTATATACTTTTAATAGTAACTGGTTTTGCTGTAGGGTTTATAAATACAGTAGCAGGTGGTGGTTCTTTGTTATCTCTTCCTGTTCTTATTTTTTTAGGGCTGCCTCCAAGTGTTGCAAACGGTACCAACAGAGTGGCCATAGTAATACAAACGGCTTTGGCAACTAGCGGATTTAAAAGCAAAGGTGTCTCTACTTTCCCCTTTAATATTTATTTGGGTATTTCTGCCTTATTGGGAGCAATTATAGGTGCTTCAATTGCTGTGGATATTAGCGGAGATGTTTTTAATAAGATTCTGGCAATAATAATGATAGCTGTTGTGCTCATCATCATTTTTATGCCAAAAATCAATTTAAAAGAGGTACAAGAACGTGTTACTGGGAAATATCTTTGGTTGGGTGTTCTTGCCTTTTTCTTTTTTGGTATCTATGGTGGGTTCATAAATGCTGGTCTAGGTTTTATAATTATCTTATTTTTACATTATGTTAACCACATGACCTTGGTAAGGGCTAATGCAACCAAGGTAGCTGTGGTTTTTATTTATACCCTTTCTGCACTAGCGATTTTTATTTTAAATGATAAGGTAAATTGGGAAGTAGGTCTAATTTTAGCCATTGGGAATGGTACTGGTGCATGGGTGTCCAGTAGAATATCAGTAAAAAAAGGAGATGGCTTCATAAAGACTTTTTTGGTCATTATGGTAATTGCTATGGCCATTAAATTGTGGTTTTTTAATTAGAGAATATGTCAAGTGTAAAAGATTTAGAATGGCGATATGCGGTTAAGAAGTTTGATGCAGAACGAGAATTGCCATCATCCGAAATAGAAAAATTAAAAAAGGCCTTTAGCCTTACGGCCACCTCATTTGGATTGCAGCCTATTCGCTTGGTTGTAGTACAAAACAAAGAATTACAAGAAGCACTCGTGGAGCATTCCTTTAATCAAAAACAGGTAAGTCAAGCGTCACATCTTTTGATAATTTGTATTGAAAATAAAATTGATACTCAATATATCATCAATTATTTTAATAGAGTAAAAGAAGTGCGTGGTACAACCGATGAAATATTAGATCCGTTTAAGGAAAGGATGATTGGTATCTTTTCCAATAAGAGTGCCCAAGAAATTAGGGAATGGTCCACCAATCAGGCTCATTTAGCAATGGGAAATCTTTTGACAATTTGTGCTATCGAAAAAATTGATGCTTGTCCAATGGCTGGTTTTGTACCTTCTGCATATGATAAACTATTGAATTTGACTGATATGGGTTTATCCTCAGTTTTGGTAATGCCCGTGGGTTATAGAGCTGATGATGATATGTTTTCTGAATTGAAAAAAGTTAGAAAAGACCTTAACGATAGTATCATAGAAATTTCTTAGAATAAAATTATATGCCTGGATTTGAACTTTTTGGAGAAAAAGAAAAAAAAGAAGTACAAGATGTCCTTGACTCTGGAGTGTTAATGCGCTATGGTTTCGATGGTATGCGAAATGGTCACTGGAAAGCTCGGGAGTTAGAAAAGGCTATTTCCAAGCGTATGCAAGTAGAGCACACGCAATTGGTTAGTAGTGGAACGGCTGCATTGACCATTGCTTTGGCAAGTTCTGGAGTGGGTGCAGGGGACGAGGTCATTTTGCCCACTTTTACATTTGTTGCCAGTTTTGAAGCCATTTTGGCATTGGGTGCTGTACCTATTTTGGCAGATGTGGACGATACACTAACTTTAGATTCTATCGCTGTTGAAAAAGCAATAACAAAGAGGACCAGGGTGGTAATGCCAGTTCATATGTGTGGCTCTATGGCTAATTTAGAAGCACTACAAGCAATTTGTTCCAAGCATAGTTTAATATTGTTAGAAGATGCCTGCCAGGCGATAGGGGGTAGTTACAAGGGAAAGTCTTTGGGGAGCTATGGAGATTTGGGATGTTTTTCTTTTGATTATGTAAAAACTATTACCTGCGGGGAAGGTGGTGCCATAATCACCAATAACTCTACCTATTATAAGAATGCTGACCATTATTCCGACCATGGACACAATCACGTTGGAAATAATAGGGGAGCAGAAGGCCATCCATTTTTAGGTTATAATTACCGGATTTCAGAATTAAATGCTGCCGTGGGTGTTGCCCAAATAGAACGGTTGGATGAATTTCTAAAGATTCAAGAAGAACATTATGCAATTATAAAGAATGCTTTGAGCGGTATTGACGGGGTAGTATTTAGAACAGTTCCTGAAGGCGGGGTTGAGAATTATTCCTTTTTAAGTTTCTTTATGCAGACAAAAACATTGGCAAAAAAAGCATCTGTTGAATTTGCAAGTGCTGGATTGGATGGTTGTTTTTATTGGTATGATAACAATTGGCACTATTATAAAAAATGGTCACATCTAACCAATTTAGACTCATTGGGAAAATTACCAAAAGAAGTGTACGAGCAATTGCCAGATTATAACAAAGCTGATTTTTCACAATCTGACCATTGGGTGGGTAGAAATATCTCTTGTTTAATTAAGCTGGGCTGGACAAAAGATGAAGTAAAACAACGTGCTGAGAAAATGGCAGAAGTATTAAGGAACATCGTCTAGACCCTTAGTAGGGAACGTACTCTACTATCTCTAAACCATACCCAACCATGCCTACACGTTTTGTTTGAGTAGTGTTTGTTAACAACCTCATTTTGCTAATGTTAAGATCGTGTAAAATTTGAGCTCCAATACCAAAATCCTTAGTATCCATTTCTATTTTCGGAGCTTTCATTTCATTTTTGCTTTGACTATCTTTTAATTGTGTCAAACGGTTCAATAAGTTCAATGATTGCGAATCTTGATTAATAAAAACAAAGGCTCCTTTACCTTCCTTATTGATTGTATTGAACATATCTTCCAATTTTTGGTCAGGGTTGTTGGTCAATGTCCCCAATATGTCATTGTTAATTAAGGTGGAGTTTATTCTTGTCAATACCTTGTCATCTTTTCCCCAACTTCCTTTCGTTAATGCAATATGTACATGATTGTTGGTGGTTTGTTTGTAAGCACGCAATCTAAATTCGCCAAAACGGGTCTTAATATTAAAATCATTTGCTTTTTCAATAAGACTGTCATGCTCCATTCTATAGGCAACCAAGGACTCTATGGAAACTATTTTTAAGTCAAATTTTTTAGCAACTTTTATTAGTTGCGGCAGTCTGGCCATGGAGCCGTCATCGTTCATAATCTCAACAATAACACCAGCGGGTTTTAATCCAGCTAACCTTGCAAAATCAATGGCAGCTTCTGTATGCCCCGTTCTACGTAAAACACCACCTTCCTTGGCAACCAATGGAAAAATATGTCCTGGCCTTGCTAAATCATGTGATTTTGTATCTGGATTGGTTAATGCCAATATAGTTTTGGCTCTGTCCGATGCAGAGATACCTGTAGTCACTCCATTTCCTCTAAGATCTACAGATACGGTGAAAGCAGTTTCCAGGGCATCGGTATTATGGCTTACCATCATATGCAATCCAAGAGTGGTACATCTGCTTTCTGTTAGCGGTGTACATATTAACCCTTTTCCATGGGAAGCCATAAAATTGACCATCTCTGGAGTGGCCAATTCTGCTGCTGCAACAAAATCTCCTTCATTTTCCCTGTTCTCATCATCAACCACAATAATAACTTTACCTTTTTTTATATCGGCAATAGCTTCTTCTATGGTATTGAGTTGAATACTTTTTTCCATGGTTACATTCATACCTCAGCTTCTTCTTTTTCTCTCTTTTTGAACAAGTTTTTTATTGAATCTATGACATTTCCAAAACTCGTAAGACCTCTATCTGCTGTAGCTCTTTTTGTTAAGATAACACCCAAAGGTAACATTATTAAGGTAGAAACCCATGCTCCTAACATAGGGTGAATAACACCCTCTTTGGCATAATTACCAGCAAAAACCCCTATAAAATAATAAGTTAAAAATAAAACAATAGCAATGACCATTGGTAAGCCTAACCCGCCTTTTCTTATGATGGCACCCAAAGGCGCACCAACAAAAAAGAGTATAATGCATGAGAAAGCCAAAGCATATTTCTTATGTAGGGATAAAATATGTAGATTGTAAATTTTGTATCGTCTGTCTATATCCTCTTTTTTTCCTGAGATGGAATTAATTATGTTCGTTGTGGAATTTTTTGCCTGGCTGAGTAATTGTTCTCTTTGCCATTCCTTAAATAATCCTATGATGCTTTGAAAAGAGTCTTTAGGTGTTTCGTTGGATTCCTTATATGATCTTGCCGAAACTGCTCTTATACTATCCTGGGCGGACATTTTTTTCTTTTTTAAAGTATCTTTTGGGGTTACAACAAAAGCCCCCATTCTGTTAGTAATATTTTTTGAAAATTCCGATACTATTTTATGGTTGTCTTTTCTAATAGAGTCTATGTCCTTGGATAAGCGCGATATGTTTTTCATCTTATCCGTACTTATATTTCTTTCCTCTTCTAAGTCAACATTGTTAAAATCAGATAAGTCAATATTTATAGTATAGGTTTCAAAGTTAGATTTTGCAAAAGGGTACATTTGGTCATTGCTTTTGCTTTTCCCATCAGATTTTATTTCTTCGTAATAATGACCATCCTTAAGAATAAGTTGAAGAATATCCGAATCCTTACTACTCGCCAGTTCACCAGTTTTTGCCTTTATGACAGTGTTATTAATGTTGGTCTTATTCTTTTTGTGTATGATGACATCTTCCAAAAATCGGTCGTTGTCTCCATATTTACGGTTCACTTTAATATTGGTTCCTTCGCCAGTACCTTCAAAATCACTAAAAACACCTTCTGCAATGGCAACTGCAGGTTTTACTTTGGCAATATTCTTTCTAAGATTATATATTTTCTGTTCTGATGCAGGGATAACACTGTTTGCAAAAAAGAAAGTAACACCACCTAAAATAACCACAAACACGATTAAGCTCATCATAGCCCTCTGTAGGGAAATACCAGATGCTTTCATGGCTGCGAACTCATAATTCTCCGCAAAAGTCCCAAAAGTTAAAATGGAGGAAAGTAATACGGTTAAGGGAAGTACTTTTTCCGTAAGATTAGGCATTAAATAAAAAATAAATTTACCAATGATTACGATATCTAAACCTTTACCTGCTAAATCGTCTATAAACAGCCAGATTGTTTGGAATATGAAGATGAACATCAATATAACAAACGAGCTGAAAAAATTAAATAGAAACCTTTGTAGTATATATCGGTCTAGAATTCGCAATGGCTAACTTCTTATGATGTAGTATCCTTCATCTTTATACTTATTCTCATCAAAAGTAAACAAGGTTTTTGACAAAGGCTGGTCAGTTTTAAAAGAATTAACAGTAATCGTTGTTTTAGTACCATTGCTGCCAGTCTCAATAAGTTTATGAATGTGTTTTGTTTCTACATCAATCCCCAATAAAATAGATTTAATTTCTGAATTGGTATCAATAGGGGTAAGCTTTACAAATTGAATTTTTCTTCCTTGAACATTTTGCAGAATGTCCCATGCATAAGTATGTCCTTGCTTATAGAATGTAAGCATTTTGGAAGGTGTTATGGTATTGTCATCTGTTGATTTGTCCTCAATGGTTACTTCTTCATTCTCTGGAACAATAGTGTAAACTTTATTACCATCATACATTTGTTGAGAACCCATATAATTAAATATATATTTATCCCCCTGCATTGTTACATCACCTCTGGTCTCATGATTTATATTGGCCTCGGCATTGTTAAGAGAATGTATAAAATTGATGTAGATATTGTCGTAACTCTTTACTTTGCTGTACACCTCGTCCAACAACGATTTGGCCTTGGAAGAATTTTGGGCATTAATAGTGATTGAAGTTATAAAAAGTGCAATAAAAAGAAATACTCGTTTCATTTGTCTTAATTTGTTTCGTTGTTCAATAATTGATCTAAAGCATACATATCTGGGACTAAAACTTGTCTAGCTTTGCTGCCTTCAAATGGGCCTACAATTCCTGCTGCTTCCAATTGGTCAATAATTCTACCAGCTCTATTATATCCCAATTTTAATTTTCGTTGTATTAAAGATGCTGAACCTTGTTGTGCTATAACAATAACTTCTGCCGCATCTCTAAACATGGCATCCCGATCAGATATATTATTATCAAGACTTGTGCCAGAATCTTCACCTACATACTCTGGTAATAAATGAGCATCTGGGTAGGCTCGTTGAGAACCAATATATTCTGTTATTTTCTCAACTTCTGGAGTGTCTACAAAGGCACATTGCAGTCGAGTAATATCATTTCCTTGTGTAAACAGCATATCTCCTCGACCAATTAATTGATCTGCTCCTTGGGAATCTAAAATGGTTCTTGAATCTATCTTAGAAGTAACTCTAAAGGCAATACGAGCAGGGAAATTTGCTTTTATAAGCCCAGTTATTACATTAACGGATGGTCTTTGTGTTGCTATAATTAAATGAATACCGATAGCTCTGGCCAATTGTGCCAACCTAGCAATGGGTGTTTCTACCTCTTTACCAGCAGTCATAATCAAATCTGCAAACTCATCAATAACCAATACGATGTAGGGTAAAAACTTATGTCCATCATTTGGATTTAGTTTGCGTGCCTTAAATTTGGTATTGTACTCTTTTAGATTACGGACCATTGCAATTTTTAACAACTCATATCTGTTGTCCATCTCAATACAAAGAGAATTTAGGGTATGAATCACTTTTGTATTATCCGTAATAATGGCTTCTTCAGAATCTGGTAGCTTTGCTAAAAAGTGCCGTTCAATTTTATTGTAGAGCGTTAATTCTACCTTTTTAGGATCCACTAAGATAAATTTGACTTCTGCTGGATGTTTTTTATATAGAAGTGATGTGAGCACTGCATTAAGCCCAACCGATTTACCTTGACCTGTTGCACCAGCCATTAGCAAGTGGGGCATTTTGGCCAAGTCCACTACAAAAGTTTCATTACTGATGGTTTTTCCAAAAGCAATGGGTAATTCCATTTTGGATTCTTGAAATTTTTTGGAAGCAATCACGGACCGCATAGATACAGTGGATGGCTTTTTATTTGGAACTTCTATACCAATAGTTCCTTTTCCTGGAATAGGGGCAATAATTCTAATTCCCAATGCTGCCAGTGAAAGGGCAATATCATCCTCAAGATTTTTTATTCTGGAAATTCGTACACCAGCTTCAGGGACAATCTCGTATAGCGTAACTGTTGGGCCAATGGTTGCTTTAATTTGGGCAATGCCAATTTTGTAGTTTTTAAGGGTATCTACAATTCTATTTTTATTTTCTTCCAGCTCGTCTTGGTCTATGGTAATGCCAGTTCCTGAGCCATGTTGTTCCAATAAATTAAGAACTGGAAACTTGTAATTCCCAAGTTCTAGTGTTGGGTCAAATTCACCATAATCTTCTACTAATTTATCGGCAACATTCTTGGTCAGCTCTTTTTCCTCAGTAATTTTTTCGACCTTCATTTCAAGCTTTTCCTCTTCAATAACCTCTTCCTCAACCATGTTTATCTCTAGCTGCTCTTTAATAGGGTCTTTTTTAAGCTTAGGAATATTTTCTTTGTGAGTGTATGTATCAAGAATTACCGGAGCCGAATCTTCTTTTTCAAATAAAACGCCATTTTCATCATTGGCTTCTTCGGTATTAAATTCGGATGCTATTGATTTTTTACGCTCCTTAAAATAGCTAACGATTCCATCAGGTGTAAATTTAAAAAAGCGAACCAGTATAATCATTAACCCAAACATAAGAAGAAGGAGTACCCCAATTCTTCCTGTGTAATCCTGAAGAAAATCGTTCATTTCATAGCCAATTAAACCTCCCATAAGTGGTCTGGTCATGGCAAAGAACCCTAAAGCAATTGACAACCAGATGACAAATACAAATCCCCATATCCATTTACCCAACAACCCTTTTTTGTCTAGACCTAGAAACATGTAAAGTCCTGTTATACAAACAAGAAACGGAAAAATAAATGATGATAGCCCAAAGCCTTGATACATAAAAAAGTGACCCACACTAGCGCCAAATTTATTCAAAAGATTTTTGGCTTGCTGGTTTCTATTTGCAAATTCTGACAATAAACTTTGATCATCTTGCCATGTAAAATAAAAGGACACAAAGGAAAAGAACATAGCAATGCTGAGAAGAATAAGGAGACTTCCCAAAATAATTTTATTTTGCTTGGACAGGGTAAAAGAAAAGCCTTTTTTAGTGGGTTTAGGTTTTGGCTTTGACTTTGTTCTTTTCTTTGCCATTAAATGTTTTGCTTATTTGGAGCTAAATTACAAATTTACAATCGAAGCTCTAGTTATGAACTTTTAAAATATTTTTGGAATGTAAATTATGAGTCCAATAATTGAAGCAACTATGGAGACCAACATGACAGCTCCTGCAGAAATGTCTTTGATAAACCCAATTTTTTTATCAAACTCTGGCTGAATATAATCTGCTATTTTTTCTATGGCAGTATTAACCCCTTCAACACCCATAACCATACCAATAGCAAATAATTGCATGATCCATTCTATACTAGAAATTTCAAAATAAAAACCAGCTGCCGTAACTAGGAGAGCAATAAATACCTGAGTTTTAATGCTAGCTTCCGTTCTAATCAAAAGCAATGCACCTCTTAGGGCAAACCCAACACTTTTAAATCTGTTTACAAAAAAATTCTCTTTAGGCATCCATCAAGGCTTCAAGTACAGCTTTGTAATTTGGTTCTTCGGTTGTTTCTGCAACCTGTTCCGTGTAGATTACTTTCCCTTGTTCATCTATAACCACAATAGATCTAGAAAGCAGGCTTGTTAATGGCCCATCTGTAAATTCTAATTCATACGCTTTTCCAAAAGATCCATCTTTAAAATCTGAAAGCATTACCACATTACTTATTCCTTCTGCGCCACAAAAGCGAGCTTGTGCAAAGGGAAGGTCTTTGGAAATGCACAGAACAACAGTATTTTCTAGCTCGGCTGCTTCAGTATTAAATTGTCTCACAGATTGCGCACAAGTACCAGTATCAATACTAGGGAATATATTAAGAACCACTTTTCTTCCTTCATAGTTGCTTAAACTATCTGTGGAAAGGTCATTTTTTGTAAGGTTAAAATTAGGAGCGGAACTCCCAATTTCTGGTAAGTTTCCTAAAGTATGTATTGGATTCCCTTTTAAGGTTATTGTAGCCATGAGATAGTGTTTTTAATTCTGCGTGAAATTAAAAAATATAAATGAAATCTACCTTCATAAAAACAAAAAGCCTTTCCATATAGGAAAGGCTTACTTTGCTTTTTAGAATTTTTATGTATCGATAGAACCAGTAACCCGTTTCATAAACTCATTGAGCGCGTCTTTTTTTAGAACACCTTCTTTTATGGATTTGTGTACTTCCAACGCTCCATACATATTAGATATTAGCTCACCAATTACATCTAATTCCTCATCTTTTAAGGATGAAACTTCGGTCAAAGCTTCCAAAGTCTCAATTGTTTCGACTACATAATCCTCATCATGCTCATCAATGAACCCTGTAAGATGTTTAATTACTGGCAACTTCATGTACAAATTCTTTTAAAACATCATACTTGTTCGTCTGAACCTGATTTTTGAACTCTCCATTTACAAAGCTTGCGAATGTGGGTAAGTTGTCCACTTTGGCAAGTTTTCTTGATTCTGGAAATTTTTCCGCATCGGCCACTATAAAAATGACATCTGTATTTTCTGATGCCTCCTTTTTTAACTTTGGCTTCATAATGCGACAATTGCCACACCAAGAGGCGGAATATTGTACCACAACCGTTTTGTTTTTAGATACCAGTTCTTGCAGGTTATCGTTTTCTAATTCTAATATCATAACAATTTATAGTTTATACAGTTTGTGCTGAAAGATATTCTGCAACACCAGCTCTATCTGCGTTCATTGCCTCTTTTCCTTCTTCCCAGTTTGCAGGGCATACCTCTCCTTTTTCCTGTACATGTGTATAGGCGTCAATCAATCTTAAATATTCATTTACATTTCTCCCCAATGGCATATCATTAACGCTCTCATGGAATACCTTTCCTTCTTCATCAATTAAATATGTTGCTCTATAGGTAACATTGTCGCCATCAACTAATAAAATACCAGTTTCATCATCATATTGTTCGTTGCTAATATCTAATATTCCAAGGGTTGTAGCTAGATTTCTGTTGCTATCTGCTAAAATAGGATAGGTAACACCTTCGATACCACCATTATCTTTTGAAGTGCTTAGCCAAGCAAAATGTACTTCTGCTGTGTCACAAGAAGCGCCTATCACCTTAGTGTTTTTACTTTCAAATTGACCTAAAGCTGCTTGGAAGGCATGCAGTTCTGTTGGGCAAACGAAAGTGAAATCTTTTGGGTACCAGAACAATAATACTTTTTGGTTATTTTTTTGAGCTTCTTCCAATATATTTAGTTTAAATGTATCGCCTAACTCATCTATTGCATTAACATTGATATTTGGGAATTTTTTTCCAACAATTGCCATTCTTTATTACTTTTTTAAGGTTAAATATGTTGCAAAAATAGACTCTATTTCCATGATATTATACATGGTGTATAGAAAAGATTTATGAAAGAATAATGAACTCAAATTGCACCAAAAAACACCTATAAAATTTAGAGATATTCAAAAAAATAGTTAAAAAAACAGCCTGATTCTTAATAATGCTCTTCTAAATAAAATAAGGGGATATATTATTTTTTTCGAAATCATAAATTTTGTATTGCCCAAGAAAAAAGCCTTTCCAATTATGGAAAGGCTTTTTTTATTTAAATAAAAATGTGTTTAAAAACGATCTAGGTCCATTACTTTGCTCCAAGCTGATACAAAATCTTGAATAAATTGTTCTTTTGAGTCTTCACATCCATAGACTTCAGCTAGTGCACGTAGTTCAGAATTGGAACCAAAGATCAAATCCACACGTGTTGCCGTCCATTTTAGGTCTCCAGTGGTGCGGCTGCGTCCTTCAAAAAGCTCTTCGGCTTCCGTAGTAGCTTTCCATGTTGTACCCAAGTCCAAAAGATTTACAAAAAAATCATTGGTAAGAGTTTCTGGACGATTGGTTAAGATACCGTGTTTAGATTGATTGTAATTTGTATTGAGAACACGCATACCGCCAAGTAAAACTGTCATTTCTGGAGTAGAAAGAGTTAATAATTGTGCTTTGTCAATCAACATTTCTTCAGCAGAAACTGTATATTTCCCTTTTAAATAGTTTCTAAATCCGTCTGCAAATGGTTCTAGTACAGCAAATGATTCTACATCTGTCTGCTCCAATGTTGCATCTGCTCGTCCTGGGCTAAATGGTACAGAAATATCTAAACCAGCATTTTTGGCCGCTTTTTCAATACCAGCACATCCACCAAGTACAATTAAGTCAGCCATGGAAACTGATTTACCATCGGATTGAGCACTATTGAATTCTTTTTGAATGGCTTCAAGAGCATCAAGCACTTTTCCTAACTGAACAGGATTGTTTACTTCCCAATACTTTTGAGGGTTTAAACGTATACGAGCTCCATTGGCTCCACCACGTTTATCAGAACCTCTAAATGTAGATGCCGAAGCCCAAGCTGTAGATACAAGTTCTGATACTGATAATCCAGAATCTAGTATTTTACCTTTGAGGGCAGTAATATCATTATCATCTACTAACTTATGGTTAACTGATGGGATGGGGTCTTGCCAGATTAATTCTTCTGATGGTACTTCTGGACCAAGATAACGACCAATAGGACCCATATCACGGTGTGTTAATTTATACCAAGCCTTTGCAAAAGCATCTTCAAAATCTTCAGGATTCTCATGAAAACGACGTGAGATTTCTTCATAGATTGGATCCATACGCAAGGCAATGTCCGTTGTTAACATAAATGGCGCATGACTTTTTGTTGAATCATGGGCATCTGGCACTAAACCAGCTCCTGCACCATCTTTTGGTCTCCATTGATTGGCTCCAGCGGGACTTTTATATAGTTCCCATTCATATCCAAATAGATTTTCAAAAAAATTGTGACTCCATTTTGCAGGAGTTGTGGTCCAAGCTCCTTCAAGCCCACTTGTAATGGTATATTCTGCATTGCCACTTCCATAAGTATTTCTCCATCCTAAACCTTGTTCTTCAATACTGGCGCCTGCAGGTTCTAACCCCACATATTTGTTTGGGTCAGCAGCTCCATGGGTTTTTCCAAATGTGTGACCACCAGCAATAAGTGCAACGGTTTCCTCATCATTCATTGCCATACGGCCAAAAGTTTCTCTTATATCCCTTGCAGCAGCAATTGGGTCAGGGTTTCCATTAGGACCTTCGGGATTTACATAAATTAGTCCCATCTGAACTGCTGCTAGTGGGTTTTCAAGGTCTCGGTCGCCTGTATAGCGCTTGTCACCACCTAGCCATTCTTGTTCAGCTCCCCAATAAACATCTTCTTCCGGCTCCCAAACATCTTCACGACCACCACCAAATCCATATGTCTTAAATCCCATGGATTCAAGAGCACAGTTACCAGCTAAAATCATGAGGTCTGCCCAAGATAATTTTTTGCCATATTTCTTTTTAATAGGCCAAAGCAATAAGCGGGCCTTGTCTAAGTTGGCATTGTCTGGCCAGCTATTTAAAGGAGCAAAACGTTGCGTTCCAGAGCCACCACCACCACGACCATCGGATATACGGTAAGTACCTGCGCTATGCCATGCCATCCTAATAAAAAATGGACCATAATGCCCATAATCGGCTGGCCACCATTCTTGTGAGTCTGTCATTAAATCATATAAATCTTTTTTTACATCAACTAAGTTCAAGGACTTAAATTCCTCAGCATAGTTAAACCCCTTTCCCATTGGATTGGACAAGTGAGAATTTTGGCGTAGAATATTCAACTTTAATTGATTTGGCCACCAGTCACGATTAGAAGTGCCCCCACCAGCACTTTGATTTAATGTACCACTCATAAATGGACATTTACTTTCACCATTGCTATTATTAGACGAATTATTCATATGTATTTAGTTTAATTTTTTTTACCTATCTCCTCAAATTTACAATAATCAATTCGATAATTTTCATTGAAATATTTGATACGTTTATAAAGATTTTTTATACGTATGAACACCTGCTTATAATTGCCTTATAGTTAAAAAAGCTGATTGTATTTTATAGGTCCCTAAACAAAATAATTATAAAACTATTTAGAAGTAAGTTGTTTTATTTTTATTCTGAAACCAGCAAAAATTAAGGTAGTAAACGGACTTAACCAGTTAAAGAATGCATAACCGGCATATGACATGGTGTCCACTCCTAAAACACCAGATTGATAGGCTCCACACGTATTATATGGAATAAGAACAGATGTAACCGTACCAGAATCCTCTAAAGTCCTACTTAAGTTTTCAGGTGCCAATCCTTTGTCTCTAAATGCTTTGGCATACATTCTTCCTGGAATTACTATTGCCAAGTATTGGTCAGAAGCAATAGCGTTTAAACCTACGCAGCTTATTACCGTACTTAAGAACAATCCAAAGATAGAATCAAACAAATTAAGAATGGCACCGCTTATTCTAGACAGGGCGCCAATGGCATCCATAACACCGCCAAAAACCATAGCACAGACAATTAACCAAATGGTTCCAAGCATTCCGCTCATACCTCCTGATGAAAATAAATCATTCAAAACGGTATTCGATGTTTCTACCGCTGTGTCAACTGTCATGGCGGTCATAATGCCTTTATATCCTGAAAGAAAATCCAACTTGGAACTCCCTGTAATATTCGCAACAATATCTGGTTGAAAGATTAAAGCAAAAACCCCTCCTAATAAAGTACCTACCATTAAAGCAACTAATGGCGGCGTTTTTCTAATAATCATCAACACCACAATTACTGGAACCAAAAATAGCCAGGGACTAATATTAAAAGACGCTTCAATTGCATTTAACATACTACTTGTATCCGTAACGCCCTTAACATCCAAAGAAAGGCTAATACCAATAAATATGATAAGTGTGACAATTATTGTAGGAACCGTGGTATAGGTCATGTATTTTATATGACTGAACAATTCTCCCCCCGCCATTGCAGGTGCCAAATTGGTAGTATCACTCAATGGGGACATTTTATCTCCAAAATAAGCTCCGGAGATTACGGCACCAGCTGTCATTCCAGGATTGATGCCTAATGCGTTCCCTATACCAATCAATGCAATACCTACGGTAGCAGAGGTAGTCCAACTACTCCCCGTGGCAATAGAAATAATAGCACAAATTACCACACAGGCAGGTAAAAATATAGATGGATTTAAGATTTTTAATCCGTAATAAATCATGGATGGAATAATACCGCTTATCAACCAAGTACCAGCCAAAGAGCCTACAAAAAGTAAAATGAGCAGGGCTCCTGTGGTAGATTTAACATTTTCTGCCACTTCTTCCAACATTTGCTTGTAAGATACTTTATTGAAAAAACCAACAATAGCAGCTACTGCTGCACCCAAAAGAAGAATAAATTGATTGCTGCCACTCAAAGCATCATCCCCAAAAGCAAAATACACATTGTAGAAAAGCATGCCTACCAAGGCAATTACGGGAATCAAAGCTTCCCAAATGTTCAATTCTTTGTTCTCTACAATATTTTCGTCTTGTGGATCTGTTGGATTAATGTTCTGACTTTGCATATAAATTCAATTGGTTTCCTCGTAATATTACGATTTTGCCCTTTGTTCTGCAAACGGATTAAACTGACATTTCTTTTTTATTGAGTATCCCCAATTTTTTCATGCAGTTTTTCATCATTTCATAAGTTCTGTGAATATCATTGTCCAATCCTATAGAAAATCTGATAAGCCCGTCTGACAAGCCCATTTCTTTTTGTTCCTCTATTGGAATTTCTGAAGAGGTAGATGTGCCAGGGGCACTAAAAAGTGTTTTGTAAAAGCCTAAGCTTACTGCCAAGTAACCAAGATTTTTCTCTTGCATTAATTCCATAAATTCATTGGCTTTTTCTAAAGAACCAACATCTAAGGTCATGAGTCCACCATATCCATACTCACTCACCATTTGATTTTTAAAGGAGGTATGACCTGTATGCGATTTAAGCCCTGGATAGACTACTTTTAGTCCGTCTTTTTCAAAGTTCTGAGCTAAGTACAAAGCATTTTCACTGTGCTTTTTCATTCTTATGTGTAATGTCCTCAAGTTTTTTAAGATGGAAGCTGCTCTAAGACTATCTAACGTGCTTCCAAGTAACATTCCTGCACCGCTATTTACATCTTTTAGACTGAGGCAAAATTCAGTTGTACCACACACAACGCCTGCAACACAATCGCTACTACCATTAATAAACTTTGTAAGGCTATGAATAACAACATCTGCACCTAGTTTTGCGGGAGCAATGGATAAGGGTGAAAACGTATTGTCCACGACCAAAGGAATATTGTGTTTTTTAGCAAGTTGCGCCAACGCTTTTATGTCTGCAACTTCCAAGAGAGGATTGCTAACGGCTTCGCAATAAATCATTTTGGTTTTTGGGGTGATGGCTTGCTCCACCAATTCAATGTTGGTAATATCTACAAAAGAAGTTCCTATGTTGAATTTCTTTAAAAAGTTCTTCATAAAGGCATAAGTACCACCATAAATAGTTCTACTGCTTACTATTTCATCCCCAATATTACACAATTGTAGAAGTACAGAAGTAATGGCTCCCATGCCGCTTGCATATACATTGGCGGTTTCTGTTCCTTCCAAGGCTGCTAATGCTTCCCCAAGGTATAGATTGGAAGGGGAGGAGTGTCTACTATAGAGATAACAGCCTTCTGTATTGCCTTCAAATGTATCGAACATGGTTTTTGCTGATATAAAGGTATAGGTTGATGAATCTGATATTGAAGGGTTTACACCTCCAAATTCTCCAAAGTATTGCAAGTCCTGTATATTGTCAGATGAATTGGGTTTCATGATTTATTTTTAAATAAAAGTAAATTTATTTAGTTTTAAAATCAATTATAAAAGTTTTTTATAGAAAATAAATCTATATTTATGAATATATATAGAATTTAAGATTAAATAAATCATTTTTTTAGCTATAAACCGAAAATATATCATGTTGAAACTAGATGAGCTTGATTTAAAATTATTGGGTCTTTTACAAGCAGATAGTAAAAAGACCACAAAAGAATATGCCAATAACCTAGGTCTTTCCACCACTGCGGTCTATGAGCGCATAAAACGTTTGGAAAAGAATAAGGTGATAGAAAAGTATGTGGCTTTGGTCAATAAAAAGGCCGTAAACAAGGCTTTTACGGTATTGTGCCATGTAAAATTGGTACAGCATATAAAAGAATTTGTGTTACAGTTTGAAAGGCAGGTACTAAAACTAGAAGAGGTAACAGAATGCTATCATATAAGTGGGGACTATGATTACATTCTTAAATTAAATGTAAGCGACATGGAAGCGTATAGAGATTTCATGGTAACCAAGCTAACGGCTATTGCTCATATTGGCAGTACACAAAGCTCTTTTGTAATAAATGAAGTAAAAAATACTACTGCAATAGCTTTATAGTCCACAACGCCAACAAACTTTAGATGCCGTACATTGCCTTAACACAAAAAATAGTGCTAATTTTGTTATGTTTTAAATTCAAAAAATAGATATGAGTTCATACGATGTGGCCATTATAGGCTCAGGACCTGGAGGATATGTTGCAGCAATACGTTGTGCACAATTGGGAATGAAAACTGCAATTATTGAAAAATACCCAACCTTGGGCGGTACATGCTTAAATGTTGGATGTATTCCGTCCAAAGCCTTGTTGGATTCATCACATCATTATGAAGATGCAGTAAAGCATTTTGAAGAACATGGAATTGAAATTCCTGGAGAGGTAAAAGTGAATTTAGGGCAAATGATTGCTCGCAAGCAGGGCGTTGTGGATCAAACCACCAAAGGCATTCAGTTTTTGATGGATAAAAATAAAATTGATGTTTTTGAAGGGGTTGGTAGTTTTAAAGATGCTACGCATGTAAACATTACCAAGAATGATGGGAAGTCTGAAACCATTGAAGCAAAGAATATTATTATTGCTACAGGCTCTAAACCTTCTAGTTTGCCTTTTATACAGTTGGATAAGGAACGAATCATTACTTCTACGGAGGCTTTGGAACTTAAAGAGATTCCAAAACACATGATTGTGATTGGTGGTGGCGTAATTGGTCTGGAATTGGGACAAGTATATAAAAGATTGGGTGCTGAGGTAACCGTTGTGGAATATATGGACCGTATTATCCCGGGCATGGATAGTGCACTTTCCAAAGAATTGATGAAAGCACTTAAAAAGGGCAAAATGAAATTCAATCTTTCCCATAAGGTAAAATCCGTTGAAAGAAAAGGCGATGAAATCATTGTTAAGGCTGACAATAAAAAAGGTGAGGAAGTAGAATTAATAGGAGATTATTGTTTGGTTTCCGTAGGAAGAAGGCCTTATACAGATGGATTGAATGCGGAAGCTGCCGGTGTAAAATTGGATGATAGAGGTAGAGTAGAGGTAAACGGGCATTTACAGACAAATGTTTCTAACATTTATGCAATTGGTGACGTGGTAAAAGGCGCTATGCTAGCTCATAAAGCTGAAGAAGAAGGTACTTTGGTTGCAGAAATCTTGGCAGGACAAAAACCTCATATAGATTATAACTTAATTCCAGGTGTAGTTTATACATGGCCAGAAGTTGCCGCTGTTGGTAAAACAGAGGAGGAACTTAAAGAAGCTGGTGTCTCTTATAAAGTTGGTCAATTTCCTATGCGAGCTTTAGGTAGAGCTAGAGCCAGTATGGATATAGACGGATTTGTGAAAATATTAGCCGATACAGCTACTGATGAGGTACTGGGCATCCATATGATTGGTGCTCGTGTGGCAGATTTAATAGCTGAGGGAGTTACTGCAATGGAATTTAGGGCTTCTGCCGAGGATATTTCTAGAATGAGTCATGCACACCCAACTTATGCAGAAGCTGTTAAAGAAGCAGCCTTAGCAGCAACTGATGATAGAGCATTGCATATTTAATCATTAGAATTCCCAAGTGCAATACATCTGATTCACTAATTTAATTGATAACAGGTATTCAATTTGTTTAAAAATTATTGAAACAGAACATATCTAGGTGGAACAAGTCCGTTTAGCCTCATATAAACAAGCATTTGCCCTCTATGGTGAGTTACGTGGTCAGCAAGCAATGAGAAAATTTGTCGCTTAGATCTATTTAATCCAAAATAATCCAGCTTATCTTCAAGTTGAGTTGTATCAAACTGTTTAATCAAAGTAATAGACTCATCAAATGCTTTATTAATTGTTGCAATCATTTCATCCTTAGTTTTATTTGCAGTTTTAAAGGTAGTATCGCTCTTCCAATCTCTAGCTTCTCGTCCACCCAACAATGATTGACTATGCCAATCGAGGGCAAACCCAATATGCATTAAATTTTCGGCAAAGCTCAATGATTCTGGTGTTGCTTTAAAGTCGTATTTATCCTCCGGCATTGTTTCTGCCACAAGAATTAAATACTTGCGAGAATTTTCCCAGCGCTCTAAATAGTCTTTAATAAAATTATCCTGTTGAGCAAATAAAGGTGATTTAACCGCACTAAGCAGCATAATGGCAGTTAGAATAAGTATTTGTTTCATAATATTTAGTTTTCTATTTATAGGTCTTTTAGCGACTTACCTTTACAAGGTTATTGCAATACGTTACTAATTTGTACCACTGGCTGAACATTGGTATAGTTTGGAATATCGCTGACTATTTTTTCAGCATTTGGCCCAAAAGAATTTTGATAGTCCGAAAGCTTATCAAAGTATAAATATCCAATGGCCAAGTATGGGATTGGTTCATCTGGTGTTCTACCGGATATCCCTTCATCAATTTCTAATAATTTTAGAGAATCTCCCAATAAATTTGCAACCATTGGCATGTGTTTGTTGGTATAGTAGTCCATGTCAAATGTTTTTCCTTCATCGTTAGGATATAATATGGTTACTTTTACCATGCCCTTTTTATCTACTGAAGTAGCCTGTTGGCAATTGGCATTGAATGTCATAAAGCTTACTAGTAGGACAATAATTTTGATTTTCATTTTTTTTGATATTTATTTAGTTGTTAAAAGTTTTTCAATTTAAAGTCAAATCCAAAAGATTTGGCAGTTTTTGTAAATAAGCACAGGCTTCTCGGTTTAGTAATTACTAGCACAGTTATTTTATATCTTCCACAATATTATTCAATTCCGTTTTTCTTTTTTTATGCATCTCAAATATTATTTCAGGATTCCATTCGTCATCTTCTGTTTTTCCATGACCTAAAGACATTAGAGAAACAAGTTTCCCTTTTTCTGCATAAAATTGGCAAGTCCAAGGTTGAAGAACGTAATGATTAATCGGCGTATATTTTATGGATTCCTCTGCGTAAATTAATTCGCCATTAAGTTCAAAATAAACTTCTCCATAAAGTACTGTTCCTTCGTGTGAGTTAATTTGGATTATTCTCTTTCCGTTGTCGGTTTCGCAAATTCTCCAAAATTCTTTTTTACCATTAAAATCAGTTACTGCGTTTATATTTTGAGAACATTTTGATAATTCAGCTAGATATTGAGTATTAATTTCTTTTCTTAAAATTTCTTCTTTTTCTAATTCAGTCAGTTCTGTTTTTTGAGTGCCTAAATCTGACACTGGCTTTATAGTTCCCTTAGTGTTTTTTTCTACTGAGTTGCCTTTTTTCGAATCACAAGCAGTCAATGAAAGCAAGATTATTAGGGCTAACAGAATGTTTTTCATAATTTCGAGCAACGCGCGAATATACGTACCAGTACGTTTATATCCTTTTATTGATAGTTCCCTGTGTTTTTACCGTACTGCTTGCCTTGCCAGAAGTTTCCAATATTCATTCTCCTTGGTAAACACATACAATATTTTAAGAGTGATGGGATTAAGACTTTTATCAGGGTTTATCAATTCCGCATCCATAATTCCACGAACCCATGCCACATCCCCTTTTATGGTAATATCCTGGTCTTTAAAATCGATTTTTGAAAAATCAGAGGTGCCGTCCAGCAATGCATTTACATAAGCATCTTGATTTTCTATGGCTCCACTGGAATGTCCATAAGTCAATTCTTCAGCGGTGAGATTGTATAGATTTAGGGAATCTGCCGCAATCATTGCTTTATGGAGTTTTTGTACCGTTGCATCCACAGCTTTTACATCATAGTCCAAAGATTTTAAGTACGCTAAATGCATTGGCAATTGTTGGGAGGCCCTAGAAGACTCATCCTCAATAAAGTGGTATTTTACACCTGTTTCCTTTGCAGCCTTCATTACAGCGGCAATATTTACATCACCAGTACCTAAGACCACATTGCGTTCCTTGTCTTGTCTTCCATTTTGGTTATCCACAGTGCCTATCATTCTATCTTTTAAATGCGTAATGGGAAATCTTCCCGGATACTTTCTAAGGATTGCAGCTGGGTCTTGCCCTGGGTTTCTTGTCCAAAATACGTCCATTTCTATATTAACATAACGAGGGTCCGTGTTTTCCATCATATAATCATACATAGTGCCAGGGCCATCATAGGGTCTAAATTCGTAGCCATGTGCATGGTATAGAAATGAAATTCCGGATTCGGCGAATTGTTTCCCAGCCTTATTAAAGACCTCAATACCTTTTTTCATGTCATCAAAGGTGAAGTTATTACCATCATGGGGAATCCAATAACACACAGCATATTCTGCTCCAAAGAATTTTAAATTTTCTATGACTTTGGAAACACTGTCACGGTGCTGTAACATTACAAAACCAGTTCCACCCGCTACCACATCAAAACCATGTTTGTCCAATAGAGCTTTGTATTGGTCTCTGGGCATGCTTCTGGAGCCAGCGCCCTCAATATATTTTACGCCCATTTCTTTGAGCTTAATAAGTCCGTCCTCTACATCATCTCTCACAAGTTCTCTAGCTGTGCCCATGATAATACCTACTTCTTGTGCATTTATCTGTACAAAGCAAGTGGCAATTATTAATGCCACGATAATTTTTTTCATAATATGTTGATTAATTGGTTCTTATCAAATTTAGGTAAAAAAAAAGCCTCTGAACAAATAGTCTTTATGAAATAGAAAGAAGAACGGGCTTTAAACTATCCTATTCTAGTGCCATTTTCTACTTTTCTCTCAGGCTGAATTAAAATCACTTCCTTGTTTTCTCCAATGCCTCCGAGGATTAAACATTCACTCATGATATTAGCAATCTGTTTTGGAGGAAAATTTACAACTGCAATTACCTGCTTTCCAATAAGTTCTTCTGGATGATATAGGGCAGTAATTTGCGCGGAGGTTTTTAGCTGGCCATATTTTCCAAAATCTACCAAGAGTTTATAAGCAGGGTTTCTGGCTTCTTTAAATACTTCTGCTGATAAGACAGTGCCAACCCTCATTTCTACCTTCAAAAAATCTTCCCAATTTAATTGTGTATCTGCCATGGTACTTATTTTCTATTGAAAAATTGCAAACCAAGTTTCCTCCAATATTTTATATGCTCCCAAATATATTTTCTAGTAGCTGAGAGAAAACCTTTAATTAATTCTTTATGCTTTTCATACTGTAGCGCAATAAAGGTACACGCAATCATAAATAGAATGGCACAAGGGATAACTATTTGTGGCGTAAGTGAATGGTTAAAATAGCGATAGAGCCCCATGCCTGTAAAACTGCCATATAAAATTATAAAGTGAACAACATATATGGATAAAGTGCTTTGCCCTATTTTTAATAAGGTTTTGTTTTCCATAAGTCTTCTAAGAAGCATAAAAACTGCAAAGACCAAAAAGACATCTCCCAACCTAATAAACAAATAGTTGTTGGAATATACTCCTTTAAAGAGTTCGGAGCCTGTCCACCTCTCCAAGAGAACAAAAAACGAGGAAGATTTGTATATAAGCCACAATCCCAATATACTGGCAATGGAAATGGCATAGATATATAAATGTTTTACATCTTTAAATCGATTAAAAAGGGTGGATAAAAAACCACCAATTGCTGTATAGCCCAGCCATGGAATAATGGTAAATACTGAGCCATTTGCCCTAGTTAAATAATTGGCCAAGGCTTCTGGCAAAAAAGAAAAGGTTAAGGGCTTATATTGTGGTTCATAAATAAACAAAAGTAAACTAACGGCCAATAAGAGAATAGGGAAAACAACCTTTATACTTTTATAACTAATTAAATAAATAATGATGATTCCAATTAAGGAAAGACCAATGCAATGCAGCACATCTACTAAATAAAAACCTCCATAAATATGCCCTTTAAGAAGGCCGCCAAAATTAAGCCTAAGCAGATACCCAATAACAAGTAGTTGTAATCCACGCCTTAGACCTTTTTTAACTCTAGGATTAGAGAGGCCTTTTCGGTCAACTCGGGTTAATAAGAAGGTAAAAATAAATCCAGAAACTGTAAAAAATACTGGGGCTGTAATTCCCCTAAAATACTTCCATGTTGTATAAGCCCAATTTGTATCATCTCTAAAAGCATTGTCTAAAAGCCCATCAACAAAATGCCCTTGAAGCATCATAAGAATGGCCCATGCCCTCATGGCATCAATAAAATACAAACGACCCGTTCTCTGCTTCATTTTTATAGATTGACTATAGATACTTGTAAGTCAGTAGCTTTTAGTTTTTTGCTGCGCAAAATTATGCAAATTCCTCGCAATTTGATGTTATTTGGGGTATTTTAGTCCTCTAAAAAGATACTATGGCAAAGATATTGGCATTCGCGGGGAGCAACTCGTCAACATCCATCAATTTTAAATTAGTAAAGTATACCGCATCACAAATTAAGAATCATGAAGTTCAAACTCTTAATTTGGCAAATTTCCCTTTTCCTATGTTCAGTGAGGATTATGAAAAAGAAAATGGGTACTCTAACTCACTAGTTGAGTTTATGAATGAAATAAAAGCTGCTGATGCACTGGTTGTTTCTGTAAATGAACATAATGGTAGCCTGTCTGCGTATTTTAAAAACTTGCTGGATTGGCTATCTAGAATCGAAAGAAATTTTTTAGAAAACAAAAAGGTGCTTTTAATGTCAACTTCTCCAGGGAGAGGGGGAGCCACCGGGGCTTTAGGTGTTGTCTCCACATCATTTTCCCACTTTGGTGCAGAGTTAGTCGCTACATTTCCCCTGCCTTCTTTTAATCATAATTTTGATGAAAAAAATGGGATTTCTGATTCTGCCTTGTCTGATGCTTACCAGACAGCCTTGAATAAATTTTTGGGTTCACTCTAAAACTGAGAGCTTGCGTAAAAAGGCTTCATTTACTGTTCCTAAAATCAATGAATTTAAAAAATCATTGTTACTATGGGCGCAACAATTTGATGAAGTTGTTTGGTTAGATAGTAATGGGCATAAGAGCAAGTACAGTTCTTTTGATGGCTTGTTGGCAGTAGATGCTCTTACAAGTTTGGTTACAGATTCCCAAAATGCATTTGATGAATTAAAGGAATACCATACCCAAACCAAGGATTGGATTTTTGGCTACCTCTCTTATGATTTAAAAAATGATGTTGAGGCGTTGTCATCCCATAACTTTGACGGGCTAAATTTTCCTGACCTCTGTTTTTTTCAACCAAAAAAAATAATTAGAATCCAAGGAGATAAAGTTGTTTTTCTTTACCTAAATATGGTTGATGATGAAATTGAAAGAGATTTTAAATTCATCTCCAATAGGAATTTTGAAAAGAATACTCCAATTATTGAAACCCACCCTGTAAGGATAAAACTTAGAATTTTTAAAGATGAATATTTTAAAAGAGTGGGAAAAATGCTGAATCATATTCAAAGAGGAGATATTTATGAAGCTAATTTTTGTCAAGAGTTTTATGCGCAGGACACAATCATTAATCCATTAAAAATATATAACAAACTCAATAAAATTTCCCAAGCTCCTTTTGCAACCTTTGTTAAAATTTGGGATAAATATTTATTGTCCGCCTCACCAGAACGATACTTAAAAAAAGAAAAAAGAAAAGTCATTTCCCAACCTATTAAGGGCACAGCTAAACGGTCGACCAATAAAAGGGAGGATGCTTTATTGGTAAAGAACTTATCTGAGGATGAGAAGGAACGAGCCGAGAACATTATGATTGTGGACTTAGTAAGGAATGACCTTTCTAAAAGTGCTAAAAAAGGGAGTGTTAAGGTAAAAGAATTATGCAAAGTCTATACTTTTGACCAAGTGCATCAGATGATTTCCACAGTAACCGCTAAGGTGTCAAAATCAAAAAATCCAGTAGAAATTATAAAAGAAACCTTTCCTATGGGAAGTATGACAGGTGCTCCCAAAGTATCAGCCATGAACATTATTGAGAAGCTTGAAGCCACAAAAAGAGGGTTGTACAGTGGTGCAGTAGGTTATTTTACACCAGATAATGATTTTGATTTTAATGTGGTAATACGCAGTATTCTGTATAATGCTTCTAACAAATATGTATCCTATTCTGTTGGAGGTGCTATTACGGCCAAGGCTTCCCCAGAAAAAGAATACGAAGAATGTTTGGTTAAGGCCAAAGCGATGAGAGAAGTATTGGAAGATTCCAATACTTCAAAATAATTTATTAAATTAATGGCGCCAAACTTTATCAACCAATGGATTTTCAACAATTTGCATTTCAATATAATGGAGCATCCATATTTGGGCAATTTGCTCAACCAGAAGAAATAAAGGGAGTTGTGATATTGGTTCACGGAATGGGAGAACACTCAGGCCGTTATTTGGAACATGTGGTGCCTGCGCTTTTAAAATGTTCTCTGGCAGTAGTTTTGTATGACAACGTTGGGCACGGAAAGTCGGAAGGAAAAAGAGGACATTGTCCAAGTTATGATGGTTTAATAAATATTCTAACTAGAGTATTGATTAAAGCAGAAACTTTATTTCCGGCCAAACCACGTTTTCTTTACGGACATAGTATGGGCGGGAATTTAGTTCTTAACTATGTTTTACGAAAAGTTCCTAGTTTGAAAGGTGTTATCGTCACAAGTCCATTTCTTCGATTGGCTTTGGTCCCACCCAGAGGAAAAATGATGATGGGTAAATTGATGATGGGCATTATGCCTTCCATAACATTACCTTCAGGATTAGACCCAAATGGAATTTCAAGAAATCCGCAGGAAGTTGATAAATATGTAAATGACGAATTGGTACACGACAAAGTGAGCCCTATGTTTACTTTTCCTGTTATTGATGCTGGGGAGTGGGCAATAACTAACGCAGACCAACTTAAAACAAGGACATTATTATTACACGGAACAGCTGACCCTATTATTGACCATAAGGGAACAATTGCCTTTCATGAGAATTCATCCATGACAGAACTAAAACTTTTTGAAGGAGGTTATCACGAATTACATTATGACCTCTGTAGAGATGAAATGCTGGAAACCATACAAAATTGGTTACAGCAACAACTTTGAGTACTTTTGTTCGGTGCTAAAAGAATTCCAACAACATATAGAAAACTATTTCACGGAGCTTACGGAAGCCTCATTCCTTTTGGCATGTAGTGGCGGATTGGATAGTGTTGTCTTGGCGTATCTTTGCACAGAGTTAAACTTAAATTTTGCATTGGCACATTGTAATTTTAATTTACGAGGAGATGAAAGTGACGTAGATGAGAAATTTGTAGAGAATCTAGCAAAAAAATTCAACAAAAAATATTTTGTAATTAGTTTTGATACAATTGATTACATGTCTAAAAGAAAAGTATCACTACAAGTATCAGCAAGAGAGTTAAGATATGATTGGTTTTACAAATTAATGAAGGAAAATGGAATTGAGAAGCTGGTTACAGCCCATCATGCAGATGATAATTTGGAAACCTTTTTTATTAACCTTTCTAGAGGCACAGGGCTTGATGGACTTACTGGTATTCCGCAAAAAACAGATTCAATAGCAAGACCCTTACTTAAGTTTTCCCGTGAACAAATTTTGGAGTATGCAAGTTCAAAAAAACTAAAATGGAGAGAAGATAGCAGTAATAAGGAAACCAAATATCTAAGGAATAAGATTAGGCACCAAGTTGTGCCGTTACTGAAGGAATTGAACCCTACATTTCTTAATAATTTTGCGAACACTCAAAATTATTTGGGTCAATCCGCCGTATTGATAGATAATTATATCAATCAATTAAAAGAATCACTTTTTATAAGAGAAGGAGATATAATAAAAATTGAAATTGAGAAATTACAAAAATTAAGCCCCATTAAACCCTATGTTTTTGAGCTTTTTAAAAATTTTGGGTTTACAGAATTGGACGATGTTGTTGGGCTTATTTCTGGGATGAGCGGAAAGAAAGTTTTTTCTAAAACCCATAGATTACTACGAGATAGGAACCATCTTTTGTTACAAGAATTGGCTAAAGAAGAAAATGTAAACTATGAGCTTGGTGAAGACCAGAAAAAAATCGATATACCATTTGGTATGTTAGTTTCCATTGCGAATACAATGGATAAAACCTCTGAAAGTATTTTATATATAGATAAAGAAAAGTTAAAATACCCTTTGGTGATAAGAAAATGGCGAAAAGGCGACTATTTTTATCCTTTTGGTATGGATGGGCAAAAAAAGAAGGTCTCCAAATTTTTTAAGGACGAGAAAATGAGCCTTATTGATAAGGAAAAGCAATGGGTTTTGTGTTCGGACAATAAAATAGTCTGGATTATAGGAAAAAGGGCAGATGAGCGTTATAAAATAAGAAGTACAACCAAATCAATTTTAAAATTTACGTTGCTGTGATAAAACAGATTCTAGTATTATTTTGCATTTTATTCTTTTATTCTTTCGGTACTGCCCAATCAGAAGATGATCCAGTTGCATGGTCACATGCGGTGAATAAGGTTTCTGATACAGAATATGAATTGGTTTTCACTGGTATTATATTAAAGGATTGGCATGTATATTCTCAACATACATCCGATGGGGGGTCTTTGCCAAGTGAGTTTACTTTTAAAAATGAAGGTGAAGACTATGAACTGGTCGGTGAAACACTGGAAAGTGAAACTCATACAGAATTTAGCGATGTTTTTGAAGTAGATGAAACCTTCTTCTCGGACATTGCAATTTTTACCCAAAAAATAAAAGTATTAAAACCAGGTGTAGATCAAATAGACGTTAATCTTTTTTATCAGGTATGTAAAGAAGTATGTTTTAATAAAGAGTTTGATTTTAGCATCTCCCTCAGTGGAGCTCCTATTGTTATAGAAGAAAAAACCATTGATGACAAAAGCAAGTCCTTAAGCGATAGAATGCTTTTGGATTTAAAAAAGAAAGAAAGGCTTAATGAAGGATTAGAAGATGTTGCTAAAGAAGGTTCTGGATTGTGGACCATTTTTGGTCTGGGTTTTTTAGGTGGACTTATAGCTTTGTTAACACCCTGCGTGTTTCCAATGATTCCCTTAACCGTATCTTTTTTTACAAAGCAATCTAAAACTAAATCCAAAGGCATTGCAAATGCTGTTCTGTATGGATTATTTATAGTGATAATTTATTTTCTATTGAGTCTTCCTTTTCATTTGTTTGATTCGGTTGATTCTCAAATTCTTAATACCATTGCTACCAATATTTGGCTCAATGTATTTTTCTTTCTGATTTTCGTCTTTTTTGCCTTTTCCTTTTTTGGATATTATGAATTAACGTTACCCAGTTCATGGGCCAATAAAATGGATGATGCTTCCACAAAGGCAGGAGGAGTCATAGGCATCTTTTTTATGGCTGTCACTTTGGCGATTGTTTCTTTCTCATGTACTGGCCCTATTTTAGGGGGCTTATTGGGAAGTACCGCTTTGGCAGAAGGGGATGTTGCTACTAACTTGTCCGCAGGGATGCTAGGGTTCGGAGTGGCTTTGGCATTACCATTTGCGCTATTTGCATTATTTCCCGCATGGTTAAATTCCTTGCCTAAATCTGGTGGATGGATGACAACGGTAAAGGTGGTTTTAGGTTTTTTAGAACTGGCATTGGCATTTAAGTTTCTTTCCAATGCAGATTTAGTAGGGGATTGGGGCTTTTTAAAAAGAGAAATTTTTATTGGTATTTGGATCATCATTTTTGTTTTGCTGGCCTTGTATCTGTTTGGAATTATTAGGTTCCCACATGATGAGTCTAAAAAGAAATTATCAATAACCAGAATGCTTGGAGGTATTGCTTCTGGGGCTTTTGCGTTGTATTTGGGCTTGGGTGCTTTAAATGTGTTGGACCTAAAATTATTTGGATTTTTACCTCCAGATTTTTATACTGTTGTAGAAAAAGAGAATGATTGCCCTCTGGGAATAAACTGTTTTAAGGATTTTGATACAGGACTTGCATATGCAAAGCAAGTAGACAAACCTATCTTGTTGGATTTTACTGGTTGGGCATGCGTAAACTGCCGTAAAATGGAAGAGAATGTTTGGAGTGAGCCAGATGTTTATAAGATTATAAATGAAGATTATGTTCTAATTTCTCTTTATGTAGATGATAGAAAGGAACTTCCAGAGAATCAGAAATTCGATTTTAAATATGATTCTGGTCGGGTAAAAACCATCAACACTATTGGGAAAAAATGGGGGACCTTCCAAACGTTGAATTTTAATGCTGCATCACAACCTTTTTATGTATTACTCTCACCAGATATGGAAGTGCTTAACTCATCTATTCAATATGTGGACAAGGATACATATATGAGCTGGCTGCAAGTGGGTCTTAACAATTTTACAAAATAAAACAGACTGCTAAAAGCAGCCTGTTTCTATTATTTTATAGTTTTTATAAAAGGGAAGGGTCATCACCAGCACTTGTGCCAACAATTTCATCTAGTTCATCTAAAAATGCCTCATGTACCTCATTTGCATTCATGACATGTTTGTTACGATGACGGTTGAATTTGTTTCGGTGTCCAAATCTATTTTTCCACCTATAATTTCTTTTTCCAAGTTCATATCCTCTACGAGCTGCTTCCATACGTTGTTGCGGAGTTCCATGGTGGCCATCACTTGTGAAAGAACAATCCCCTATATTATAAAATAAATCAAGAAACTGTTGTGTTGTTTTCCAATTATGAGTCCCACCCCTTCTATGTGTTAAGTAATAACCGGTAAAAAAATCTGCTTCTAGTTCAGTAGTTCTAGTTGCTTCAGGAGCATTGTCCGCCGCACCACCTGGATACCAGCTATCAAAATTGTTAAACTGTACTTGATGTCCCCATTCGTGAGCCATAATACCTGTCCATACCACTGCGGGTCTAATCCCTGTTTCAGATGCCAGTTCTACAAGCCCGTCTCCAATGACAATTAAATCCTCTTGATCAAACAAACCGTCCAGGGCAATGGCAAAACCATCAAATGATAATAATGGGGTCTCTGTCAAGAAAGTGCTTTCAACATTTACATAATTAATAAAATAGTCGGCATAGATCAAGGCTTCTTCTTCTGTAAGTCCATACCAAAATGTAAGTATGTCTACAATTTTATCTGGATCGTTTAGAGTAGCATTATGCTGCCCCCTAACCGTTACCTCATTGGACATCCTCCAAAAACGTTCTAATCCACGTTTAATATTTCTTACTAAATGGGTGTATTGTCCACGATCCCCAAAATATTGCCATCCATCATCAGTAATGGTATGGTAAAAATTCATTTCGGCATACAATCCATACCATTCTGCTCCCAATGCATCTAAATTGCTGGCAATTGAAGCATTAATTACATCGTCAAACGGAGTAGTCATACATTCACTTGGTTCCACGGCAGTTTCTAAATCAAATGGAATGTCATTAAATAACATGCTTTTAGGAATCTGTATTGTAGGCGAGGGGATAGATAAATCATTTTCAAATGTGGTAGAAGCAGTGGATTTAACGGCTTTTAACGTTTCTGTTTCATCAAAAAAAGCTTCCTCTTTGGAACAAGAAACAAGGAAGGAGAAAGATGCTAAAGCACTGACAAATAACTTAGTAATGTTTTTTTTCATAATAGGGTGTTTAATAGTGGTTATGTTTTTAATGTTTGCTGATTAAATTAATGAAAATTTTAACATAAAAAATAGACTTGTAAAAAAATTGCAAACAACACAGGCCAATAAAATGTACTTCAATAGTTTTTAAAAAGAATTATCTTTAAATCCCTAACAAATTAAGTTGTGAAAAAGATAAAAAGAGTATTGGGAGTGCTGGGCATTCTTATTTTGTTATTGACAATTGGCGCTTGGATATTTATCAATACGTTGAAACCGGACTATAGTGGAGAAGAAGAGTTGGAGAAACTAACTCATGAAGTCAAAGTATATTATGACACCTATGGTATACCTCATATTTATGGAGAAAATGAAGAAGATGCCATAAGAACACTTGGTTATGTGCATGCACAGGACAGACTTTGGCAAATGGAATTATTGCGTAGAATTGGTAGGGGAGGACTCTCGGAAGTTTTTGGAAAGGACATGGTGGGAACCGATAAGTTTTTCCTATCTCTTGGAATAGATGATGCAACGGCCAAAGCTTTAAAAAACTTGGATGTAAACAGTCCTATGGTTAAATTGTCCGAAGCCTATTTAGATGGAATTAATCAGTTTATAGACGAAGGCCCAACACCTATTGAGTTTTATCTTACTGGAATAGAAAAACAACCCTTTTCATTGACCGATGTGTACAATACTTTGGGGTATATGGGCTTTAGTTTTGCAATGGCACATAAGACAGACCCATTGTTGACCGATATTAAAAATAAGCTGGGATCTGAATATTTAAGAGATTTGGCAATTGATATCCACCCTAATTCTACCTTGATAAAAAACCATAATAAAAAATCAAACGATTCTTTACTTGGAAATGTCATGGCCGCAGTCACCAACTCCTTGGAAGGATTGCCCATACCCCAATTTGAAGGCAGTAATAGTTGGGTAATTGGTGCAGGGAAAACAAAAAATGGCAAAGTCATTTTTGCCAATGACCCCCATATTGGTTTTGCACAGCCATCTGTTTGGTACGAGGCCCATTTGAGCACACCAACCTATGAAAAATATGGATATCATTTAGCAGGTGTTCCCTTTCCTTTATTGGCGCACAATAGAAAATTGGCTTACGGACTTACCATGTTCGAGAATGATGATATTGATTTTTACTACGAAAAAACAAATCCACAGGATAGTACACAGTACAAAACTGTGGAAGGATGGAAAACTTATGAAACCTTTAGTAAAACTATTAAAGTAAAAGATAGTGAAGATGTTTCTTTTAATTTTAAGAAAACAGATCATGGACCAGTTTTAAATGGAATTGCAAACCAAATAACTGGGGAAGTACCTATTAGTATGTCATGGATTTACCCAAAAATAGAGAACAAACTTGTAAATGTAATATATGGGATGTCCCATGCCAATAACCTTGAAGAATTTAAGGCTGTATTACCCAGTTTACATGCTCCAGGGTTAAATATTATGTATGGAGATGCAGAAGATAATATTGCTTGGTTTGCAAGTGCTAAACTATATCAAATGCCAGATAGTGTGCATACAAAGTTTATTCTGGATGGTACATCGGGCAAGGAAGAACCTATTAAATACTTAGATTTTTCAAAAAATCCTCAAGCTATTAATCCATCATGGAATTATGTGTATTCGGCCAACAACCAACCAGATTCTATTGCTGGAATGTTGTACCCTGGATATTATTTACCCGAAAATAGAGCTAAAAGAATTGTTCAGCTTTTAGAACCCAGAAATGATTGGGACAAGGATGCGGTTGGTGAAATGATTAACGATGTTAAATCTGCGGTTGACTCAAGAATACTTTTGAATCTTTATAACAAGGTAAAAACAAAGGAATTATTGGATGAACAAATTATTTTACTGGATAAACTTAGTTTATGGAATGGCACCTACGATTTGGAAAGTGTAGAGGCAACTGTATATACTAGATGGCTATATTTTGTTCTAAAAAACACTTTTGAAGACGAATTGGGAGAAGATATGTTCAAGCAATTTTTATCAACCCATTTCCATAAGCGATTGATAGCACCCTTAGTTAAGAACCATGCTTCTGTTTGGTGGGACAATGTAAATACAAGTGATGTGAATGAAACAATACAAGATATCATACATCAATCCTATATAGAGGCGATGGAATCTTTGCGAGATGATTTTGGTGCTAAAGTGGGAAGTTGGACATGGGATAAAGTGCATACAATAGAGCACGGTCATCCAATCGGGCAGGTGGAATCATTACGTTCCTTCTTTAATGTAGGACCTTTTCCAGTAGCAGGTTCTAGAGAGGTAATCAATAACCTTGCATTTGTTTTTGATGGGACAGGAAAGTATAAAGTCACTGCAGGACCATCAACTAGAAGAGTTATAGATTTTTCTGATGTAGAAAATAGTATGAGTATTTTGCCAACAGGGCAGTCAGGAAATCCATTTAGCCCCCATTACAAAGACCAAGCGGAAATGTATATAAATGGAGAATTCAGAAAAATGATGATGAATAAAGATGAAATAGTAAAAAAAGCAAGGTCTTTACTTATATTTAAGCCTTCAGAAGATTAATATGCTTACAAAAATTTATGGTAGTGCTGTATTTGGCGTAGAAGCGGAGACTATTACAGTTGAGGTTAATATTGATAAGGGAATTGGCTACCATTTAGTTGGTTTGCCAGACAATGCCATAAAGGAAAGCAATTACCGTATTGCCGCAGCTCTTCAAAATAACGGGTATAAGATTCCCGGAAAGAAGATTACCATCAACATGGCTCCAGCCGATATGAGGAAAGAAGGTTCGGCCTATGACCTTACCTTGGCATTGGGCATTCTATCAGCTTCCGACCAAATTAAATCTGAAAATATTGATAAATATATTATCATGGGAGAACTTTCTTTAGACGGTAGCTTACAACCTATAAAAGGAGCATTGCCCATTGCCATAAAAGCACAAAAAGAAGGATTTACAGGTTTTATCTTACCCAAAGAGAATGCTAAAGAAGCCGCTATTGTTGGAGATTTGAAAGTATATGGTATTGATAATATAAAAGAAGTCATTGATTTCTTTGATAAAGGGACTAATTTAGAGCAGACCATTATAGATACTAGGGAAGAGTTCTACAAAAGCTTAGATTTTCCTGAATTTGATTTTTCAGATGTAAAGGGACAAGAGAGTATAAAACGCTGTATGGAAATTGCCGCCGCTGGAGGACACAATATTATATTGATTGGTCCACCGGGAGCAGGAAAAACTATGTTAGCCAAACGCTTACCATCCATTTTGCCACCCATGACTTTGCACGAGGCACTGGAAACTACCAAAATACATAGTGTAGTGGGCAAGGTGAAGAATATGGGTTTAATGAGTCAGAGGCCGTTTCGCAGCCCACATCATACCATTAGCGATGTAGCTTTAGTGGGTGGCGGAGCCTATCCACAACCTGGAGAAATTTCCTTGTCGCACAATGGTGTTTTGTTTTTGGATGAATTGCCAGAATTTAAACGAGGTGTGCTGGAAGTTATGCGCCAACCTTTGGAAGATAGGGAAGTAACTATTTCTAGAGCACGGTTTACGGTAACCTATCCCAGTAGTTTTATGCTGGTGGCAAGTATGAATCCTAGTCCCAGCGGTTATTTTAATGACCCAGATGCCCCTGTAACCTCTTCACCTATGGAGATGCAACGGTATCTGAGCAAAATTTCTGGGCCATTGTTGGATCGTATCGATATCCATATAGAAGTGACACCCGTTCCCTTCGAAAAACTTTCAGAGGACAGAAAAGGGGAAAGTAGTGTGGATATTAGAAAAAGAGTGACTGCAGCGAGAGAGATACAAACAGAACGCTTTAAAGAAATGGACAATGTGCATTACAATGCGCAGATGAATACCAAACAGATTCGGGAGTATTGCAAGTTAGATGATGCTTCAAAAGAGTTGCTTAAAAATGCCATGGAGCGCTTAAATCTTTCTGCGAGGGCCTATGACCGAATTTTAAAAGTTGCCCGTACCATTGCTGATTTAGAAAGCACCCAAGACGTTAATGGAACCCATATAGGTGAAGCTATTCAATATCGTAGTTTGGATAGAGAGGGGTGGTTGGGGTAATTAATTACTTCAACCAAATTTCTTAATCAAGTAATAAGTAAATTCAATAATTTCCTTGTAATTCTCCTTGCTTATTTTCTCATCAATACCATGAAATCTTGTCATATTTTCTGGTGTAATTCGCATGGGATAAAAGCGATATACATCATCTGAAATATCATAAAAATAACGTGCATCTGTACCACCCCCAACAAGTCCGGGTACCACTATGGCATCAGGAAACACAGATTTTATAGTGCCTTCCAGAGTTTTAAATGCCTTAGAATCAATCTTTGAGACAGGAGAAGGATTGGTGAGAAAACCAACAGGCTCCACTTTTATTTTATCACTGATGGTACTTTCAATATGTTGTTGAACAGATTCTATGGTTTCACCAGGAAGAATCCTAAAGTTAATGGTGGCCTCGGCCACTGTCGGGATTACATTGTTCTTTACGCCGCCATCAATAATTGTTGGAGCCGTAGTAGTATGGGCATTTAATGCTTTTAGGATAGGTTTCTTAAACAACCATGGATTTGCAAAAGCCAATTTTTTAAAAAAAGGTAGTTCTGCTCCCATATACTCAAATTGGTAGTCTATCGGCTTTACCAGTTTGTATGGCAATTGATTGTTTTCTAAGTCTACAATAGCCTGCGCTAGCATTCCAATAGTATTTTCGCGGGGTGGTTGAGAACTATGCCCACCTGTTGTTTCCACAATAAGGCGAAATGAGGCAAACCCTTTTTCCGCTAGATTAATCATAGCTACAGTGCTTTCTATACCAGGAACCAAATCATCGGCAAGAAAGCCACCTTCATCAAGGGTCATTGCTGCATGTATTCCTTTTTTCTTTAGGTAAGCTGCAATTTCATGAGCTCCATTGCCACCACCAACTTCTTCATCATGACCAAAGGCTAGGTAAATGGTTTGGGAAGGAACAAAAGATTCTCCCAATAGAAGTTCTACAGACTCCATTAATGCAATTAAGGAACTTTTGTCATCCATTGTTCCTCTCCCTACAATATGGGTACTCGTGATTTTTCCTTCAAAAGGTCCAGCTTCCCAATCTTTTAGAGTTGGCTCATCAACAGGTACCACATCTTGGTGAGACATTAATATAATGGGTTTTTTACTGGAATCGGAACCTTCCCATTTGTATAACAAGCTATATTCACTAATCTTTTCCAAGGAAAGATTTTCATGTACTAAGGGAAAGGTATTCTCTAGAAATTGATGAAAGCCATTAAAAGCGGTTGAATCTGGAATTGACTCTTCACTAAAAGAAATTGTGGGATAAGTAACTGCTTGGGCGAGGTTCTTAAATACGTTGTCTGAAATGTTCAATTTTTCCACAGGTTCCGAAACTACCTGTTTGGAGGTTAACCTCAATGTATTAAAAAGTAATATACCTGCAACGATTACTAAAATAACTAGTAGTAAGTAAAGGATTTTTTTCATTTGGTTTGGTTATAGAAATTAATTTTTTTAGTTGATTTTTAAACTAAACAATTCTGGGATAGCACGATAAAGTTACATAAAATCCTTTGGAATTTAATTTATGCACGCGCGGCAATAGTTTTCATGGATGTTACAAAATGGTCCAATTCTTTTATGGTTGTATATACATTGGGAGTAATTCTACAGCCTACCACATTTTTCCAATTTACCCCAACGGTGTAAACCTTGAATTCTTCCAAAAGTATTTTGGCAAGTTCTGTGGGCTCCAACCCAGCAACTCCAACACTGGCAATGCCACAGCTACGTTGTTCATCAACAGGAGTATTTATAACAATGTTTTTTACATCTCGTAACTGATTAGACCAATAACGTTGTAAAAAGCGCATTCTCTTTTCTTTTCGCTCTATGCCGATTATTTCTAAATAGTCCAAGGCATTTTCAATGGCCAAATCGGAATGTACGGGATGCGTCCCAGTATGGTTTAACCTTAAAATATCATTGGAATCACGCTCATAATCTGCTATCAAAGGCCATATTTTGGAAACCTTTTCTTCATTTACATATAACATTCCTACACCTAAAGGGGTGCTTAACCACTTATGGAGGCTAGAACCATAATAATCACAGTTAAGTTCAGCAATATTGATATCAAAATGACCAATACAATGAGCACCATCAACTAGAACATCAACACCATAGGAATGAGCCATGTCACATATTTTGCGAATAGGAAGAATATGCCCAGTGATGTTAATCATATGGGAAACAAACAGAAGTTTAGTTTTTGGAGTAATTTGTTCTTTGTATAATGCCACCAATTCATCATCAGATTTTGGATGATTGGGAACGGAAACTACTTTATTAACTATTCCATGCCTTTTGGCAGTTTGTTTAAACATTTGCACCATGGCACCATAATCCTGTAATGCATAAATGGCTTCATCTCCTTCCTTCCATGGAAACCCAGCGATAATTGTATCTAGGGATTCTGTTGCGTTTCGGGTAATAATGAGTTCATTTGGTTTGCATCCAACAAAATCAGCTAACTTACTCGCCATTTTTTTCTTGTTTTCCCACTGAACCGTTCGCATATAATAGGAACCTTCTTTGTTGACCATTTTTACATGAGACATGAATTTTTCCAAAGTAGGATTGGGAATAATATTGTAATACCCATTTTCAAGATTTACATAGTCTTCTTTTAGAGTATAGTCTTCTCGGATACGCTTCCAAAACGCATCACCATCAAGAGGGTATGGTTTATTGATTTTTGATTTCTGATTGGGTAAATCAAATGATATAAGCGGCAGTCCAACAGCAACACTCCCCATGTTTTTTATAAAGTCCCTTTTTTTCATGATATTTCATTGAATTCTAATGAAATATATTAAAAAATAAGAAGAAATACGCGGGGTGTTATAAGATAATTGTCAAATATCTCATATTACAATTTTGAAACTCACTTTCTTGACAATTTCTAGTTTTGAAAGCGGTTTTTTAAGATTTTAAACTGGGAATCTAATACTGGAATTTAGGAGGTAGGGTTTTCTTCACGTTTTTGGGCAAAAACATCCCTTAGAATATATAAGATTACAGAACTAATACCTAAAACTAATAAATGCACAGAGTAATCCCAATTAAGAAAATTGAAAAGCGCGCCCATTACAATTAAAAAAGCCCCTAAAATCATGATGCCATTCCATAAAAGATAATTGGGGTTGCTTTCTTGCGCTTCTTTATTAAAGAAATAGCTTGTACCCTCCATAGCAGCCCAAAATAAGAATGCAATAAGACTAACTATTTGAAATACTTCTCCATATGGAAGATGTAGTATGGTAAAAATGCCATTTAATGACCAAAATAATACCAATACCAGTTTTATATATGCAATGGAGCCTTTGGTAGGTTTTTTAGAAAAACGCAATGTATACATAACGCTTATGGCTACAAAACTACTTAGGATGATACCATTTGTAATCATTGGTACCCAGTGTAATGCTTTAAATAACATACCTAAAAGAATTAACAACAAAGAAATTCTAATAGGAATTGTCAGGTATTTTTTTTGGTTTGACATAAGGCATTTTTTTATTGGTTATTTTGCCTAACACAAAAGTTTATATAACTTTTATATTGGCTTTTAATCCCTCCACAATACCCAAAATATTGTTTACCGTCTTATAAAGATTGTATTTTATAACAATGTGTGGTATTCGTATTGTGGTGAACCCATTTTTAAAAGAATGCATTGCTTCTTCCAAGTCCTTCATGGCTTGCTCATGGGTAATAAGTTCATATTCTGTATCTACTTCAATATTTAATTTTACTCTAGAAATTGCTAGGTCAACAAACTTTTTGCCGTCCCACCATTCTAACATGGCATAAACTCCAGCTTCTTTTAGAGCATAGTATAATTGAACAGCTTCTATAGGGGTGTCGTTAATCTGGGTTAACTTTTCAATTCGTACTCTATGTTGTTCACATAGTTCTACCCCAAAAGAATCAATAGATTTTCTATGTTCTAGATAATTGAGTTTTTTATTGCATTCCAAGCACATCATTCAAGTAGGTTGTTTAAGGTTCGGGAATAGTATAACCATTACTTTTTTGGAATATTATAAAGTATCGATGTATGGAACCCCACTTTTAGATGAAATGCAAATTTTTAGACGAAATGCATATTTTTTGAACAATTCAAACACTTCATCGGTCAATTTTAATTCCCTACCATTTATATTTACTATCTATTTTAAATACTAGAATATAAATACATGTTTAAAAAAATAGGTCCAGGGGTTTTGGTAGCTGCGGCATTTATTGGGCCAGGCACGGTTACTGCCTGCACCATGGCTGGGGTTGCATTTGGATATTCCCTGCTTTGGGCTTTGTTATTGTCTATAATAGCAACCATAGTATTACAGGAAATGGCAGCCAGATTGGGAATAATTACACAGAAAGGTTTAGCAGAGGTAATTAAAGATGAATTAAAAACTCCATGGATAAGAAATTTGGTCATTATTATTATTTTGGGTGCTATTGTTGTAGGGAATGCAGCTTATGAAGCAGGAAACATTGGTGGGGCTACTTTAGGTATGGAGGCTATTTTTGGGAAAACCTCAGTTAAATATTACCCGCTCATTATAGGATTTCTGGCCTTCTTACTACTATATTTTGGGAATTATAAGGTGTTGGAAAAGGTATTGGTTATGCTAGTTTTATTGATGAGCCTATCTTTTTTAATTACAGCAGTGATTACCAAACCTAATTTGAGTGAAATTGTAAAGGGTCTTCTTGTTCCTAAAATACCAAAGAATAGTATTTTGACAATTATCGCTCTTGTTGGGACAACTGTTGTTCCTTATAATTTGTTTCTACATGCTTCCATAGTGAGTGAAAAATGGAAATCTAAAAGTGACCTTAAAATTGCTAAAAAGGATACAATTTTATCTATCGCCATAGGTGGATTGGTTTCTATGGCAATTGTTGTTGCCGCCACTACAATATCTAGTGAAGGTGTTACAAGTGTCTTGGATTTGGCCAAAGGATTGGAACCCTTATACGGTAAAAGCGCTAAATATTTTATGGGGATAGGGCTGTTTGCTGCGGGCATTACTTCTGCAATAACAGCTCCTTTGGCAGCTGCCTATGTTGCCAATAGTTGTTTTGGATGGAAAAATGACATGAAGAATATTAAATTCAGAATGGTCTGGTTTTTTATTTTGGTTTTAGGCGTTTTCTTTTTATCATTTGGAATAAAACCTATCGAGATTATCAAATTTGCCCAAGTGGCCAATGGAATCTTACTTCCTTTTATTGCTATTTTCCTGTTGTGGATAATTAATAGAGCAGCGGTAATGGGCAAATACAAGAATAAGCCTTTTCAAAATGTTATTGGTATTATCATAATAGTACTGACTATTATTTTAGGTGCAAAAAGCATTTTTACGGTATTTGGTTTACTTTAATTAAATGGATAGAATAGAGATTGATATTAATTGTGATGTAGGTGAGGGTATAGGCAATGAAAGCAGCCTATTTCCTTATATTTCTTCTTGTAATATTGCTTGTGGGGGTCATGCTGGGAATTTTAATAGTATAGAAGAAGTTGTTCTGCTTGCTAGAAAGTATCAGGTTAAAATAGGAGCACATCCTTCGTATCCAGATAAAGAAAATTTTGGAAGGGTATCCATGTCCGTTTCATCAAATAAATTAAAGGAGGCCATAAAGCAACAAGTTGATAATTTATTGGCCGTTTTGTCTAAACATAATTCTATTCTCCATCATATAAAACCGCATGGAGCCTTATATAATGATATTGCCAAGGATAAAGTAAAAGCGGCTGTTTTTCTTGATGCTATTAAGAAGTATAAAAAAAATGTATATCTCTATGTGCCATTTAATTCTGTTATTGAAGCAATGGCAATAAGAAGCGGTTTTATGATAAAAAGAGAAGCCTTTGGAGATAGGAATTATAATACAGACTTAAGTTTGGTTTCGCGTAAGCAAGCAAATGCCTTGATAGAAAACCCAACTATGGTAAAAGAACACTTGATGAGGATGATTATGGACAATAAAATTAAAACTTCTGAAGGTGAATTTGTTGAAATTATAGCAGACACCTATTGTATTCATGGGGATACTCCTAATGCATTGAAAATATTGATGTATCTTTCAGTAGAATTGACCAAACTAAATATTTTCATTAAAAAGTGAATGTTTTTCCCATCTCAATTAAGCCATTTGGTGAACATGCTATTCTTGTGGAGTGGCCAAATGAAGTTGATGAAGAAATATTAGAAGATATCATTCAATTTAACCAGTATTTACTACAAAAATGTTTAGATAAAAATACTTGGGAATCAGTCCCTGCATATAATTCTCTCACACTCATCCAAAAAGACAGCTCAATAGATTTCCAGAGCTTTGGAAACCAATTGCAACAATGGTATTTGGAAAAAAACAAGGTTGATTTAGGGGAAAGATATATTTGGAAACTTCCTGTATGCTATGATTTAAATTTTGGGATTGATTTAGAAGAAGTATCCAAAGAACTAGGTAGAAGTGCCGACGAAATAATAGCCTTGCATATTCAAAGTCCTTATACGGTATTCGGAATAGGGTTTTTGCCGGGCTTTATGTATTTGGGTGGTCTTCCAAAGGAATTAGAAGTCCCTAGAAAAGCCAGTCCTCGTTTAAAAGTTGAGAAGGGTGCTGTGGGATTGGCAGGAAAACAAACGGGGGTTTACCCTCAAGAATCTCCAGGAGGTTGGAATATTATCGGTAATTGCCCTGTGCCTGTTTTTAATGGAAATAAAGAAGAACCCTGTCTTGTTAATGTAGGAGATAAAATACAATTTTATCAAATTTCTAGGGCTGAATATGATTTGCATAAAATAGAGGGAGAAGTTGGGATTTATGAACTGGAAAAAGAAAGTATGAATGCTTAAAGTTCTTAAAGCGGGTTTTTTTACAACAATCCAAGACGACGGAAGATTCAATTACAGAGACAAGGGAGTGCCCGTGTCTGGAGTAATGGACGCTACTTCTTTCCACAAGGTCAATGTTCTGTTAGAGAATAATGATAATACAGTTGGATTGGAAATTACCATGACGGGACCTACATTGCAATTTGAGGAAGATACTTATATTTCTTTGGGAGGGGCAGAAATGTCGGCTACTTTGAATAATATGCCTATAGTTAATTACAAGGTATATAAAATTAAAAAAGGAGATTTACTTTCTTATGGTAAACTAGAAAAAGGGTTCCGTGCTTATTTGGCTGTTAAAAATGGGCTCATAGCTGATAGTAAATTAGGGAGTAAATCACTTTACAATCCAATTACTACCATGGCATGTATAAAGGATAAGGTAGAAATACCTTATGAGCCTTGCTCTCAGTTTGTTCCTAAGTTAGAAAAACTACCCATAGATTCTTTTTTAGATGAAACTATTTTGGAAGTCCATAAAGGCCCTGAATATGATTTGCTAGGCGACAAACATTTTGAGGTTTTGTTTTTTAATGAATTTGTCATAGCCAATGAGAACAATAGAATGGCATACCAATTAGAAGGGTTAATAGAAGGACATGCCATTTCTATGTTGACTTCTGCCACACTTCCAGGAACAGTACAACTTACATCTTCTGGAAAACTAATTGTTTTAATGAAAGATGGACAAACTACAGGGGGGTATCCTAGAATACTACAGTTATCGGACAGGGCCATATCGGTTTTAGCACAAAAAAAATCAGGGGATATTATTTCATTTAGATTAAAATAGAAATAATAGATTTTGGTTTTTGATTGGATATCTTTTTTAACTAATTTTACACCAATGGAGAACAAAAGAAATAGAATCAATTTAGTCATTATTGTCCCTTACTTGGGATGATATAGACTTTTAATTGATTGTTAAAGCCTGTATCTAGTAAATGGATACAGGCTTTTTCTTTAAAATAGGTTTTTAATATTAAAAAAAGAATACTAATACTATATATAAAAAGCGTTGAATATGGTATGAATAACATGGCTATGTAATTGATTATCAGAAATATAAATTAATAATTATTAAACTGAATTTAAACCAGATACTATTGTTGAAAGTATAGGCTTTTTTAAAGATTTATCTTTGATAGAAGCATTCATTTTATAACGAAGAAAATTGAAGCGAAACACGGAATGGAATTAAACAAATACAGCAAAAATGTTACTCAGGACCCAACGCAACCAGCAGCACAAGCTATGTTGCATGCGATTGGTCTTACCGATAATGATTTAAAGAAACCTTTAATTGGAATTGGCAGTACGGGCTATGAAGGAAATCCTTGTAATATGCACCTTAATGACTTGGCCCAATTCGTAAAAGAAGGAACAAACTCCGAAGGTTTAGTGGGTCTGGTTTTTAATACTATTGGTGTTAGTGATGGAATATCTATGGGAACATACGGTATGCGTTATTCTTTACCATCAAGAGACATTATTGCCGATTCTATGGAAACAGTAGTGCAGGCTATGAATTATGATGGATTGGTCACCGTTGTTGGCTGTGATAAAAATATGCCAGGAGCTTTAATGGCTATGATTCGTTTGGATAGACCTTCAGTTTTAGTATATGGAGGCACCATAGCGTCTGGATGTTTTAAAGATAAAAAATTAGATGTTGTTTCTGCGTTTGAAGCTTGGGGAGAGAAGGTTGCTGGGACAATGAATGAAGAAGATTATAAAGGAGTTATACACAATGCTTGTCCAGGTGCAGGAGCATGTGGGGGTATGTATACGGCAAATACAATGGCATCTGCAATAGAGGCTTTAGGAATGGCTTTGCCTTATAGTTCATCTAACCCAGCAATAGGCAGCGAGAAAAAGAATGATTGTGTAGCTTCTGGAAAAGCATTGAAGCATTTGCTAGAGAATGATATTAAGCCTAGTAATATCATTACTAGAAAATCATTTGAAAATGCAGTAAGGTTGCTTACAGTTTTGGGCGGGTCTACAAATGCGGTACTTCACTTTTTGGCAATAGCCAAAGCAGCAGAGGTTGAGTTTACATTGGATGATTTTCAAAGAATAAGTGACACTACTCCGTTTTTGGCCGATTTAAAACCTAGTGGAAAATACTTAATGGAAGATGTACACCGAGTAGGAGGTGTTCCTGCAGTCATGAAGTTTATGTTGGAAAACGGAATGCTTCACGGAGAATGTCTTACGGTTACTGGTAAAACTATTGCCGAGAATTTGGCAGATGTTCCAAGTTTATTAGAGGGGCAAAAAGTTGTTAAGCCTCTGGATGCTCCTATTAAAGAAACTGGTCATTTAAGAATTTTATACGGAAACCTTGCTAAAGATGGTGCGGTTGCCAAGATTACAGGAAAAGAAGGGTTATATTTTTCTGGTCCGGCAAAAGTTTTTGAGGATGAATTCAAGGCAAATGCAGGAATTGGAGCTGGTATGGTGAAAAAAGGAAATGTGGTGGTCATTCGGTATGAAGGACCTAAAGGCGGTCCTGGAATGCCAGAAATGTTAAAGCCGACCGCGGCCATTATGGGAGCTGGTCTTGGTAAAGATGTTGCGTTGATAACCGATGGGCGATTTTCTGGAGGAACTCACGGTTTTGTTGTGGGACATGTATCTCCAGAAGCACAAGATGGAGGAACCATTGCTTTGGTTGAAGATGGTGACATCATTACCATAGATGCAGAGAAGAATAGTATATCTGTGAACCTTACTGATGATGAGATTGATGCTAGAAAAAAAGCATGGGTGCAACCTCCACTTAAAGTTAGAAAAGGGAGTTTATACAAATATGCCAAAACAGTTTCATCGGCCTCACAAGGTTGTGTAACTGATGAAATATAGTTTTTAATAAAATTACTTGATATGGAAACATTGAAAGAGAAGCAAGCCAAAGCCAATAAACAAGCATCCATTAAAATTAGTGGAGCAGAGGCTATTATCCATTGTTTACTTGCTGAAGGAGCCAATCTGGTATATGGTTATCCGGGAGGAGCCATAATGCCCATTTATGACGAGTTGTATAAGTTTCAAGATAAGTTAACACATATCTTGACAAGGCATGAACAGGGAGCTACACATGCTGCTCAGGGGTATGCTAGAGTTACGGGAAGAGTAGGGGTGGCAATGGCTACTTCTGGACCTGGTGCTACGAATTTGGTAACTGGCTTGGCTGATGCTCAAATAGATTCAACACCTATGGTTTGTATAACTGGTCAAGTTGCAAGGCATTTGTTGGGTTCAGATGCTTTTCAAGAAACAGATATTGTTGGTATTTCTACTCCAGTGACTAAGTGGAACTATCAAATTACAAAGGCTGAGGAGATACCAGAAATTATGGCAAAGGCTTTTTATATTGCTAGATCAGGTCGTCCAGGACCAGTATTGGTGGATATTACTAAGAATGCCCAAATAGACGAATTGGATTTTGTTTATGAGCCCTGTAAAAAGGTAAGAAGCTATAATCCAGTTCCTAAGCCAAATATTATGGAAATTGAGGCAGCTGCAGAGTTAATTAACTTAGCTAAAAGGCCTTTCATTGTATTTGGACAGGGAGTAATTTTAGGCAAAGCAGAAGAACAACTGAAAGCTTTGGTAGAAAAAGCGGGTATTCCGGCAGCATGGACCATTTTAGGGCTTTCAGCTATGGATACAGACCATCCTTTAAATGTAGGTATGGTGGGTATGCATGGTAATTATGGCCCCAATTTATTGACCAATGAATGTGATGTTTTAGTTGCTATTGGGATGCGTTTTGATGATAGGGTAACTGGAAGTTTGGATACGTATGCCAAGCAAGCTAAAATCATTCATTTTGATATTGATCCTGCAGAAATTGACAAAAATGTAAAAACTGATGTTGCAGTTTTGGGTAATTCTAAGGAAACATTGGATTTGTTATTACCTCTGATTAATAAAAATAGCCATGAAGCTTGGCATAATGAGTTTAAGAAGAAGCATGCAATTGAGTTTGATGCAGTTATAAAAAATGACATTCATCCAACCAAAGAAGGATTAACTATGGGCGAGGTGATGGAAGAAATCAATATTGCTTCAAAAGCTAAAGCTGTAATTGTCAGTGATGTTGGTCAGCACCAAATGATTGCTTGTAGATATGCTAAGTTTAAGCAAACTAAAAGTAATATTACTTCTGGTGGTTTGGGGACTATGGGATTTGCTTTACCAGCAGCCATTGGAGCAAAAATGGGAGTAATGGATAGAGAAGTTGTTGCAATTATTGGTGATGGCGGCTATCAAATGACGATTCAAGAGCTGGGAACTATTTTTCAAAATAAAACCCCTGTAAAAATTGTGGTTTTAAACAATGATCATTTGGGAATGGTTCGTCAATGGCAAGAATTGTTTTTTGAAAGTAGATATGCCTCTACTGTTATGACCAATCCAGATTTTGTAAAAATAGCAGAAGGGTATAATATTAAATCAAGAAGGGTTAAAGAAAGAAAAGATTTAAAGGATGCTGTTGAGGAAATGATAGCCTCTAAAGATGCCTATTTCTTGGAGGTATGTGTGGAGAAAGAGGATAATGTATTTCCAATGATTCCTTCGGGGGCGTCAGTTTCCGATGTTAGATTAAAATAGACATGAACGACCAAAATATTCTTGATAAGCCAAGTATTCATGCTGAAATAGAGCGCAAGTCCAATGAGATTGGGTTTACAATGCCATCTGATTTGCATATTGGCGTCTTGTTAAAAACCCTGATAGCCTCTAGACCTAAAGCCAATGTATTGGAATTGGGTACTGGAATTGGGCTTTCTTTGTCATGGATGGTAGATGGAATGGATGCAGAATCCAATATAATCACTATTGATAATGACTCTAAGTTAATTGAAATTGCCAATGATTATTTTGGCAATGATAATAGAGTAGATGTGATTTGTGGGGACGGATCAGAATGGATAAAAGGTTATAAAGGGAGTCAATTCGATTTAATTTTTGCAGATGCCTGGCCTGGAAAATATAGTGAAATTGATGAGGTTTTGGATTTGGTTAAAGTCGGCGGATTTTATGTAATTGATGATATGACTGCCCAACCTAATTGGCCAGAGGGACATCAAAAAAATGTGGATGAATTAATTGATTACCTGGAAAACAGAAAAGACTTTAATTTGACCAAAATGAACTGGTCAACAGGAGTAATTATTGCGGTTAAAATAAAAGGAAATAACAATTAAATTTACAGGATTCCACCCATTTGTATGATTGGAATCATGGAATAGAGACTTATGGAAAAAGAATGGTTCACCATATCAGTTTATTCAGAAAATAACGTAGGATTATTAAATAGAATATCTGGTATATTCTTAAAGAGACACATTAATATTGAGGGTTTAAATGTCTCTAAATCAGAAATTGAAAATGTTTCAAAATTTACAATAGTTGTTTTCGCATCTACAGAGATTGTAAGAAAAATTGTTGGACAGATAGAAAAACAGATTGAAGTGATAAAAGCATTTTATCACACGGATGATGAGACTATCTATCAAGAATCTGCTCTTTTTAAAATAGCTTCAAATTTATTGTTTGATGAAAGACAGATTCAAAACATTATAAAGGAAAGCAACTCGCAAATAGTGACTGTTTCCAGGGACTTTTTTGTACTTGCAAAATCTGGAAGAAAGGGAGAGATAGATGAAATGCATGACCTTTTAGAACCGTACGGTATTATGCAGTTTGTACGTTCGGGGAGAATAGCAATTTCTAAAGCTGAAATGCCTATATCTTCCATTTTAAATGGATATCAACATAATAGTAAATAATCAAAAAGAAAACTAAATAGAAAATGGCAAATTATTTTAATACACTATCATTAAGGGAAAAACTAGAACAATTAGGAAAATGTAGGTTTATGGAATCTACTGAATTCTCTGATGGTGTATCGGCTTTAAAAGGTAAAAAAGTAGTAATTGTTGGTTGTGGAGCCCAAGGATTAAACCAAGGACTTAATATGAGAGATTCTGGGTTGGATATATCTTATGCATTAAGGGAGGGGGCAATCAAAGAAAAAAGACAATCTTTTGTTAATGCAAGTGAAAACGGTTTTAATGTAGGTACCTATGAGGAATTAATTCCTACCGCGGATGTTGTATGTAACTTAACACCAGATAAGCAACATACAAATGTCGTTTCGGCTGTAATGCCGTTGATGAAGAAAGGGGCAACCTTAACATATTCCCATGGATTTAACATTGTTGAAGAGGGAATGCAGATACGTGAAGATTTAACGGTAATCATGGTCGCGCCAAAATGCCCAGGGTCAGAGGTTAGAGAAGAGTATAAAAGAGGGTTTGGTGTTCCTACGTTAATTGCCGTTCACCCAAATAATAACCCAGAAGGAAAGGGGTTGGCACAAGCAAAAGCTTATGCTGTTGCTACTGGTGGTGATAGAGCTGGGGTTCTGGAATCATCTTTTGTTGCAGAGGTAAAATCGGATTTAATGGGCGAACAAACCATATTGTGTGGTATGCTCCAAACGGGTTCCATTCTTTGCTTTGATAAAATGATAGAAAAAGGTATTGAACCTGGGTATGCATCAAAATTGATTCAATACGGATGGGAAACTGTTACAGAAGGTTTAAAATATGGAGGTATTACCAATATGATGGACCGTTTATCAAACCCTGCAAAAATTAAGGCTTTTGAGTTGTCAGAAGAGCTTAAAGAAATTATGCGCCCTTTGTTTAGAAAACATATGGATGATATAATGACAGGTCATTTCTCTAAAACAATGATGGAGGATTGGGCTAACGATGATAAAGATTTATTAGGATGGAGAGCAGCAACTGGAGAAACAGCTTTTGAAAAAACTCCTGCTGGTAATGTTGAGATTTCTGAGCAAGAATTTTATGACAATGGTGTGTTGATGGTTGCTATGGTGAGAGCTGGAGTGGAGCTTGCTTTTGAAGCCATGACCGATTCTGGTATTATTGCTGAATCAGCGTATTATGAATCATTGCATGAAACACCTTTAATTGCAAACACTATTGCAAGAAAAAAATTATTTGAAATGAATCGTGTTATTTCTGATACAGCTGAATATGGCTGCTACTTGTTTGATCATGCCTGTAAGCCATTGTTAGCAGATTTCATGAAAACGGTGGATACTGATATTATTGGTAATACCTATGGAGAAGGTAAAGGGAATGGAGTTTCCAATGCTAAATTAATAGAAGTAAATAAGGAGCTAAGAGAACACCCTGTTGAAATTGTGGGTGCAAGGTTAAGAAGTGCGATGACTGCTATGAAACCTATAGTTTAACAAGATATTAAATCAAAATAGTCCATAGCAACTATGTTTGGTTGATATGGACTATTTTTATATTATAAAATTTAAGAACACTGGACAATGGGCAATTCATTAACTACAATTCCTGAAGAATTTGAAATTTTACGACCAATCCATCAAAGAAAGTATTTGGTTGGTGGAGAACTTAAAAAATGGGAAGGAAATACTTCTGAAGTGTATTCAACTATTTCTTCTACTGAGGAATATGCACCAACTTTGCTAGGAAGTATTCCAGATATGGGAGAAAAGGATGCTCTAGAAGCCTTAGATTCTGCTTTAGCAGCATATGATAAAGGACAGGGAGTTTGGCCCACAATGCGTATTAAAGACCGAATTGAATGTATGGAGTCTTTTGTAAAGAAGATGGAAACCAAGCGAGATGAAGTTGTAAAGTTATTGATGTGGGAAATTGGAAAATCCTTGCCAGATTCTAAAAAGGAATTTGATCGTACAGTGGAATATATTTATGATACTATTGAAGATTATAAACAATTAGATAGAGATTCCGCAAAGTTTCAAAAACATGGAGGTGTCTATGCACATATACGAAGAGGACCTTTGGGTGTTGTTCTGTGTTTGGGACCCTATAATTATCCTTTAAATGAAACTTTTGCTCTTTTGATTCCTGCCATTATAATGGGAAATACAGCTATTTTTAAGCCAGCAAAGCACGGGGTTTTATTGATTACTCCTTTGCTTGAGGCTTTTCAATCTAGTTTTCCAAAGGGTGTTATCAATATTCTTTTTGGTAGGGGCAGGGCAGTGGCAGCACCAATTATGCAAACAGGGAAGGTTGATGTATTGGCCTTGATTGGTAATAGCAAATCTGCCAATGCATTACAGGACCAGCACCCAAAAAGTAATAGACTGCGTTTGGTTCTGGGATTGGAAGCAAAGAACCCAGCAATAGTATTACCAGATGCTGATTTAGACTTGACGATAGACGAATGCATTGCTGGTACGTTGTCTTTTAATGGACAGCGTTGTACCGCTTTAAAGGTGGTCTATGTACATGAAGATATTTTATCAGAATTCCAGAAGCGGTTCACTGCTAAAGTTGATGCTTTAAAATTTGGAAACCCTTGGGAAGATGGTGTAAAACTAACGCCATTACCTGAAGCTGATAAACCTGCATATATCCAAGAGTTAATTGATGATGCGGTAGCTAAAGGAGCAAAAATATGGAACAAAAAAGGGGGACAACATTTTGATAATTATATATGGCCAGCTATACTACATCCTGTATCAAAGGATATGAGAGTGTATCAAGAAGAGCAATTTGGCCCAGTAATTCCCATAGTTTCTTTCAAAAATATTGAAGAGCCCCTAGATGACATGGCTGAATCCAATTATGGACAGCAAGTAAGTTTGTTTGGAAAAGATGTATATGCCTTGGCACCATTGATTGATACGTTGGCGAATTTAGTGTGTAGGGTGAATTTAAATAGTTCGTGCCAGCGTGGACCAGATGTCTATCCGTTTACAGGAAGAAAAGACTCTGCACAGGCCACATTGAGTGTTCACGATGCGTTGCGATCATTTTCAATAAGAACCTTTGTTGCCTTTAAAGACAATGATTTAAATAACGAAACCATAGAACAACTTTTGGAAGCTAAGCTTTCCAATTTCCTTAGTACGGACTACATATTATAGCGTTTAATGTGTATTATAAAACAGTTTCTCCCTGATGAACAATTTTTGAAAGAGTTCTATACAGTTCCTTTGGATTAAAGGGTTTGCAGATAAGACCATCAATACCATATTTTATGATTTTGTTTTTTATATCCACACCAGCGGAAGCCGACAAAGCGTAGATGGGAATAGTTTTGTTTAGTGCGTTATTACCATCCCGAATGGCCCTAGTAGCATCAAAACCATTCATTTCTGGCATCTGAAGATCCATTAAAATCATGTCATAGCAATTGGCTTCGGCTTTTTCTATAGCAATTTTACCATTTTCGGCAATTTCAAAGTTAACGTCCCATTTAGATAAGAACTTTCTTATGACCAAAACATTAAGTTGATTGTCTTCCGCTACAAGAATTTTTATGCCCTTTAAGCTTTCTACATCGTCCATATTAAAGGCCTCAGAATAATCCTCTTCTTCTCTGTCAACTTCTAACACTTCACTTTTCTTTAGGGTTAGAGAAAAACCAAAAGTTGATCCTTTCCCAAGTGTACTTTCAACAGTGAGATCACCTCCCATAAGTTCCACCAGTTTTTTGCAAATAGCTAAACCTAATCCTGTACCTCCATATTTTCTAGTGGTATCCGAATTTGCTTGTGAGAATGACCTAAAAATCTTATCTAATTTATCTTCTGGAATTCCAATACCTGTATCGCGTACTTCAAATCTCATTTGGCAAGAATCTTGACTTTCTTCTTCAAGTTCTATGTCCATTATCACCTTGCCTTCTTCTGTGAATTTTATAGCATTATTAATTAAATTGGTTAGAATTTGTGTTATGCGTGTACTGTCACCCATTAACATGCTAGGTAAGGAATTATCTTTTTTAATGGTGAATTTTACTCCTTTTTCATTGGCTTTATGATAGAAAATACTTTGTAGACCGTTAAGGGTTCTGTCTATGCTAAAATCTGCATCCTCTAGTTCAATAGAACCAGATGCAATTTTATTAAAATCTAAAATATCGTTCACTAGTTCTAATAAATGTTCCGATGAGTACCTAAGTGCATGAAGGTTTTCCAATTGTTCTGGCTTTGGTTCTTCTAGAATTAATAGGTGGCTTACACCAATTACTGCATTTAACGGTGTTCTTATTTCATGCGACATTGTAGATAAAAACTCATCTTTAGCTTTGTTGGCTAAGGTTGCTTTTTCTTTTGCCGCAATGAGTTCTATTTCTGTATTTTTTAAATCTGTTATATCTGCTATGGTACCAATGTATCCTTCTGCTTTTCCTTCTTTATTTTTTACAAGTTTCACAGTGATGTCCAACCATTTTCTTTCGCCTCTATTGGTAATGGTTTCTAGACTTTTTCTAGCCGAAGTAAAATCCGGATCCATAAACATGGAGAGCTCTTTAAAAGGCTTGCCATTAACATCTTTGATAAATTCATAACATGGCTGTCCTATGGTCTCTTTTATAGAATAACCAATAAGCTCTTCCCAAGCAGAATTAATATAAGACCAATTCCCTTTGAGATCTACCTCAAAGATTACTTCTTTAATATTACTTGCTACTTTAGTAAGTTGATTTGTAATGGTTTCAACGTTACTTTTTAATTGCTGATTGGCCAAATATAGCTCTTGAGAACTTTTCTCTAAAATTGTTTCAATATGATGTACATCTTTGTCAAATGACTTGTATGCCTCATCTATCTGCATAAAGAAAGGGGCTAATTTATTTAGCTCCTGTTCACTTAAATCTGCCTTCTTTAGCTGTCTTTGTAATAATCTATGAAAGGTATTCATTCCGCAAAAGTTGTAATTGTCATTGTTTGATTGTGTAGTGTACAAGGTGAAGACTTATCAAAAGGTGCAATTTCACCATATGAATAAAATCCTGTAGTAAAAATATTATTGTCAAAGACATCATTTACAGCTTCCAGTTCTTCTTCCACTAATTGTTTCATAACCAGCCTTCTACCTACACAGCTTATTAAAAAGGCCAATTGATGTTCATTTTCTGCTCCCTCCTTAGTAATAATAGCTGATTGTTCTGCCCCGTTTATTATTCGGTCTACATTTGCTTTCATTAGCCTTACATAAGATCCTTGGGGAATATTACCAGCAAAAGTGAGACTTTGCTTTTCTTCATCAACAGCCAAAATAGTTCTAACTACTGGAATCTTATCATCTTCATTTCTCATGCTTAATGGAAATAAAAGACCAGATCCAGGTAAATCTTTTGCTTGTTCTCCTAAAAAGGATTTGTACAGTTCTAAAGCGGGCTCACCATCTAATTCATAAAGAATGTTCTTTTCAGACTTGGTGACCATTCTTTCCATGCCAAAGCTGTCCCAACCTCCATTGGAACCAAAACCAATTTTAAGGTCTTTTCCATATAGACCCAACGCAACTATTTTTTTAGAATGAACTTCGTTATTGTTAATAATAAATGTATTTTCAAAATCCGAACCATCACCTGCCAAACCACCAGTTATAGAAACTGATTTATTGATATTGGAATGTAATCCATTGACCAATTCTGCCCCATTCACAATTAAGCCATCGCTAAGCACAAAAATATGTCGCAGGTTTTCATCTAATAGTTGTTCACTTATTTTCTCTCCAGCTTTGTAACTGTCTAAATTGTATTCAGCTAAATCTACATCAACAATTTTAATTTTGGTTTTTTCAAATTTCACTGCTGTTAAAGCAACAGAAGAGTCAAACACCTGATTTCCAATTATTTCTCCAGCCGTAGAGCATCCAATAAATTTAGAACTACTGTATTTTTTATGAAGGCTGGAAACTAAACCTTCCACATTTTGGAATGTAGGTGATACAAAAAGGAAGAATACATCTGGAGTAAACTCCATATTAATTTTATCTAAGTCTTCAAGGTTAGATAGTTTTTGCTGATAAATTTTCATATTATAAGATTATACTATTTATTAAGTAGGAAAAAGACTACTCAAATATTTTAACGCATCACAATTCATAATCGTATAATTATACATGGATTTTATCATTATATTTTTTTGATTTACTAAAGATTAATGTAATATCATCTACACCTAGTTATAGTTAATTCACTTTAATTCAGATTGTTAATAGTTATATCTAGAAAATTGTTAGAAAACCACATATATTGGTTAACCCACCATATAAATGAAACAATTAGTGTAATTAATTTTGCCCCCTAAATAAGTATGATTCTGTTTAATCATATTGGTACACTCTTGTGTGTGTTGATATATAAATACTAACAGATATGATTTTAGGAAAAACAAATAGAAAAGCACTGATTGCATTGGCAATCGGAGGATTTGGAATTGGATTGACGGAGTTTGTTATTATGGGCATATTGCCAGATATAGCTAAAGCATTGAACATATCCATACCGCAAGCTGGACATTTTATTGCGGCATATGCTCTTGGAGTTGTGGTTGGGGCACCAGTAATCGCATCTATAAGCAATAAATGGGAGCCACATAAGATATTATTGTACCTAATGATTTGGTTTACAGTTTTCAATACACTATCAGCATTTGCTGAGAATTACAGCATGTTATTGGTATATAGATTTTTATCAGGATTGCCACATGGAGCCTTTTTTGGTATTGGTGCTGTAGTTGCTGGGAAATTAAGTAAGCCTGGAAAGACCGCACAAGCAATAGCAACTATGTTTGCAGGCTTAACTATTGCTAATGTTATTGGAGTGCCAATTGGCACTTATTTGGGGCATGAATACCATTGGAGTATTTCTTTTCTAATGGTAGGGGTTGTTGGGCTTTTGACCATGTTAAGTATTTATTTTTGGATGCCTAAAATTGAAAATGAGCCAGAAGCAAGTTTTAAAAGAGATGTTCAAGTTCTTTGGCAACCAGAGTTCATGGGACTTATTTTATTAACTATGATTGGCACCGGTGGTTTCTTTGCATGGTACAGTTATATTGCTCCATTATTAACAGAAGTTTCAGGCTTAAGTGAAAATATGGTTGGTTACGCCATGATTATTGCTGGTTTGGGAATGGTTGTAGGTAATTTTGTTGGAGCAAAAATGGCAGAGAGATACTATCCATTAAAGGCGGTAGTAATTAGTTTGACTTTAATGGTGGCCGTCTTAATCATCAATGCAATGATAGCTACTAGTCCTATTGCAATTTTAATATTGACATTTATAATAGGAGTAGTTTCCTTTAGCGTGGCAACACCAATTCAAATGGCGGTTATAAAATCTGCAAAAGAATCTAAAATGTTGGGGTCTTCTATGACACAGAGTGCCTTTAACATGGGAAATGCATTGGGTGCTTATCTAGGAGGACTGCCAATAGCATTGGGATATAGTTTTACCACAGCTGGATTGGTGGGGTCTTTAATGGCTGGTTCGGGAATTTTTATCGCCATGACTATCTTGTTCTTTAGAAGAAGAAGTCAAATACAAAGAAGGCTTATGCCATACCACCCTTAAAATGTATTGAAAAAGAGAATTGTAATAAAAAAGCCCTGAATTTTTTCAAGGCTTTTTTATTAGTATATAACTTAAATTTTATTGGCCAACCAATCTCCAACCTCACTAGTCTTGTAGGATTTTCCACCATCTGCCAAATCCTCTGTAACAATACCATCTGCCAAGGATTTGTTTACCACATCTCTTATTTCTTGTGCTTCTTGCGTAAGTCCAAAATCTTCGAACATAATAGCTGCGGACAATACGGTTGCCAAAGGATTAGCAATATCTTTTCCCGCCGCTTGTGGATAGGAACCATGTATGGGTTCGTACAAAGATGTTTCTTCTCCAACTGATGCAGAGGGCATTAATCCCATAGACCCAGATATTACAGAAGCTTCATCGGTTAAAATATCTCCGAAAAGGTTTTCAGTAATTATAACATCATAAGAACTTGGCCATTGTACCAAACGCATTGCTACAGCATCTACAAATTCATAAGAAACCTCTACTTCGGGATAGTCCTTTTCCATTGCCTGTACGGTTTCTCTCCAAAGCCTTGAAGATTCCAATACATTAGCCTTGTCAACGCAGCACAGTCTTTTGGAACGAGTCATAGCAAGCTCAAATCCCTTTTTTGCCAAACGTTGAATTTCATGCCTTGTATAAGTCATAGTATCAAAAGCAGTATTTCCATCATCTTTTCTGCCTCTTTCCCCAAAATAAACACCACCTGTAAGTTCTCTAAGAATAACAAGGTTAGTTCCTTCTATTCGCTCTCTTTTTAAGGGAGATTTATCAATTAGCGATGGAAATGTAAACGTTGGTCTTACATTGGCGAACAAGCCTAGTTTCTGACGCATTTTAAGCAACCCTTGTTCTGGTCTTACTTTGGCAGATGGGTCATTGTCAAATCGAGGATGACCAATGGCACCAAAAAGGACGGCATCAGCGGCTTTGCAAATGTCATGAGTTTCATCTGGGTAGGGTTCTCCAACAGCATCTATAGCCGCAGCACCTGTCAATGCTGGTGTCCAGTTGATTTCATGATTGTATTTCTTTGCAATGGCGTTAGATACCTTTACAGCTTGATCAATTACTTCAGGTCCAATTCCGTCTCCGGCTAAAAGGGCAATATTTAATTTCATTTATATGTATTATAATTATATGATATTCAACATTTTTTCAGTTGCTTTTATAGCTGAAACAGTCTGGTCGGAATCCAATCCACGTGTAGTAAAGTCTTTTCCGTTTCTCTCCCAAGTGATAATTGTTTCACATAAGGCATCAGAATGACTTCCTGGAGGAATCCTCACAGCATAATCAATTAAATTTGGCAACTCTATTTTTTTCTTTTTATAAGCTTGTCTAATAGCATTCATGAAAGCATCAAACTGACCATCACCTTGGGCATTTTCTTCAAAGGATTCCCCATTTATTTCAACTGAAACCGAAGTTGATGGCTTTAACCCTTTTGAATGTGTAAGCACATATGATTTTACAAATACTTTTTGTTGGTAATCGCTATCCAAAACATCAGAAATAATGTATGGTAAATCTTCCTTAGTTACTTTTTCTTTTTTGTCCCCAAGCTCAATAATACGCTCTGTTACCTTCTTTAATTCTTCATCATTAAGTGTTAGTCCTAGCTCTTGAAGGTTCTTTAAAATATTTGCCTTTCCAGATGTTTTTCCTAAAGCGTATTTACGCTTTCTTCCAAATCTTTCAGGCAACAAATCATTAAAATAAAGATTCTTTTTGCTATCTCCATCTGCATGTATTCCAGCTGTTTGGGTAAAAACATTATCTCCAACAATTGGTTTATTGGCAGGTATTCCAAATCCAGTAAAAGTAGATACCAATTTGCTTACCTTAAATAGTGTTGACTCATTGACAGAAATCTCTATTTCTGGCAGAAAATCATTGATAACGGCCACAACGCTTGCTAGCGGAGCATTCCCGGCTCTCTCACCCATCCCATTGACCGTTAAGTGCAATCCATGACAACCAGCTTTTAAAGCTTCCATAACATTTGCAACACTTAAATCGTAGTCGTTATGTCCGTGAAAATCAAAATGAACATTAGGGTATTTCTCTACTATTTGAGATACAAAACTATAGGATTCTGTATGTGTTAAAACCCCTAATGTATCTGGCAGCATAATACGTTTTACAGGTTGTTGAGACATAAAATCCAAATACTGAAAAACATAGTCTGGAGAGTTTCTCATCCCATTGCTCCAATCTTCCAAGTACACATTGGTATCAATTCCAACTTTTTTTGCCTCTGTAATGCTTTTGCCAATAGCTTTAAAATGCTGCTCGGGAGTTTTCTTTAGTTGATGAGTTAAATGGTTAAGAGAGCCTTTGGTTAATAAGTTTTGGACTTTTGCCCCCGAATCTTGCATCCACTTTAAGGAAACACCATTATCTACAAAGGTCAAGACTTCAACACGGTCTATGAGTCCTTGAGTTGTTGCCCATTCTGTTATATTTTTTACTGCTTGAAATTCACCTTCTGAAACCCTAGCCGAGGCAACTTCAATCCTATCTACTTTTAGCTCTCCCAAAAGTAATTTGGCCAATGTTAGTTTTTCCGATGCAGAAAAGGACACCGAGGAGGTTTGTTCACCATCTCGGAGTGTTGTGTCCATTATTTCAATTCTTCTTTTCATTTTCCATTAAGTATACCCAATGTATACCCAAAATTTGTTCTAATTTCTCTATAGAGGTGTATTCTGTGCAAAAGCTTCAATATTATCCTTGATGTTCAATAAATAATCAATGTCATCAAAACCATTTAATAAATTTCCTTTTTTGTATATATTTATTTCAAAAGGCTCTTGCTCCCCAGTTGAATTTATGGTGATAGTCTGATTTGGTAAATTTATTTCCAACTCAGTTTTTGGGTCAGCTTCAATTGCTTGGAATATCTTGTCCAAAAACTCTGGGCTTACCTGGACAGGTAAAACACCTACATTTAGGCAGTTGCCTCTAAAAATATCGGCAAAAAAGCTAGAAACCACACATCTAAAACCATAATCATATACAGCCCAAGCCGCATGTTCCCTAGATGAACCAGAACCAAAATTTTTCCCTCCAACCAAAATCTTACCACTATAGATGGGGTTGTTTAAAATGAAGCTCTCTTTTGGAGTATCATCATTATTGTATCTCCAGTCTCTAAAGAGATTATCACCAAAACCTTTTCGTTCAGTAGCTTTTAGAAATCGCGCTGGAATTATTTGATCCGTATCCACATTCTCAATTGGAAGTGGAACCGCACTACTAGTTAGTATGTTGAATTTATCGTATGCCATAATTTAGTTGATAGTCGTTAGTAATTAGTTGATAGTAGCAGGCTCCATCAATTCTCGTGGATCTGTAACTTTTCCTGTAACTGCTGCTGCTGCTGCAACCAATGGACTGGCCAATAACGTTCTGGAACCAGGACCTTGCCTACCTTCAAAGTTTCTGTTGGATGTGCTTACTGCATATTTTCCTGCAGGCACTTTATCATCGTTCATTGCCAAACAAGCAGAACAACCAGGTTCACGAAGTTCAAAGCCAGCTTTAGTAAAAATATCTAAGAGCCCTTCTTCCTTTATGGCGCTTTCCACCTTGTGTGAGCCAGGAACTAACCAGGCAGTTACATTAGAGGCTTTTTGCCTTCCATTAACAATAGAGGCAAAAGCCCTAAAATCTTCGATACGGCCATTGGTACAACTACCAATAAATACAAAATCTATGGGTTTCCCAATCATATCCTCACCTTGATTAAAGGCCATATACCCGAGAGATTTTTCATAAGTAGCTTTACCACCTTCAATTTGATCCGCATTGGGAATACTTTTGGAAATTCCCATTCCCATTCCAGGATTGGTACCATAGGTAATCATGGGCTCAATATTAGAAGCTACAAAGGTCAATTCTTTGTCAAACTCAGCACCTTCATCTGTCTTAAGCGTTTCCCAGTATGCCATGGCCTTGTCCCATGCCTCGCCAGATGGTGTAAATTCACGGCCTTTTATATATTCAAATGTTTTCTCGTCTGGAGCAATCATACCACCACGAGCACCCATTTCTATGCTTAGGTTACAAACCGTCATACGGCCTTCCATGCTCATATTTCTAAAAACATCTCCAGCATACTCAACAAAATAGCCCGTAGCCCCAGAAGTGGTCAACTGAGAGATGATATAAAGTGCCACATCTTTTGGGGTAACACCAAAACTAAGCTCACCGTTTACATTGATTCTCATTTTCTTTGGTTTTGGCTGCATAATGCACTGTGTGGCCAATACCATTTCTACTTCTGAAGTACCTATACCAAAAGCAATGGCTCCAAAAGCACCATGAGTTGATGTGTGAGAATCTCCACATACAATGGTTGCTCCAGGTTGGGTAATTCCATATTCGGGACCTACTACGTGGACAATTCCATTCTTTTCATGCCCAAGCCCCCAATGACTAATCCCATGCTCCTTAGCATTCTGCTCTAAAGCTCTAAGCTGATTAGCAGAAAGCGGGTCTTCTACAGGTAAATGTTGATTAATGGTTGGTGTGTTGTGGTCTGCAGTGGCAAAAGTTCTTTTAGGGTATAAAACTTCAGCGCCTCTATTTTTTAATCCTAAAAACGCCACAGGACTAGTTACTTCATGAACCAAATGGCGGTCAATGAACAGTACCTGAGGACCATTTTTTATATTGTGGACTACATGGGAGTCCCAAACTTTATCAAATAATGTTTTTTGTGTACTCATTCCTCAATTAATTCTAAGAGAACAAAACTATTAAAACTAGTATATATAAGAAACTTTTGCTGTTTAAAATTACGATGTTCAACGTATTCAATAACGAATAGTTTAACACCGCAAAGGTGAAGTTTAACATTACTGTAACTTATTTAGAAGTCTGGTCTTAATACATTCGAAACTTAACTATCAAATAAAAAAAATGAAAAAATTGTACAAAAAATATGCTATTGTTATGATGTTGTTTGCTTTGGGTTTTTCTATTTCTGGAAATGCCCAATTAAATGATTTGCCACGAGGAAGCCAAAAGGCAACAGTATCTCAAAGAGTTGGAATTACAGACATTACTGTTATATACTCTAGACCCAGTGTTAACAAGAGAGAAATATGGGGAAAATTAGTTCCTTACGGAATGAATAATCTTGGTTTTGGTACAGCAAAAGAATCTCCATGGAGGGCTGGTGCCAATGAAAATACAATCATTAAATTTTCTAGTGATGTTAAAGTTGAAGGTAAGGACTTGGCGGCAGGAAAGTATGGTCTTCACATGATTGTGAATGAAAACAACACAGCAACAGTTATTTTCTCAAAAAACCATAATGCATGGGGAAGTTATTTTTATGAACCATCAGAAGATGCTTTAAGAGTGAATGTTACAACTGGGGAAGTGGCACATACAGAACAGCTTACATATGAGTTTAACCAAGTGACTCCAACCTCTACAATAGTAGCCCTAAGTTGGGGAGAAAAACAAATTCCCTTTAAAGTGGATTTAGACGTATCCAATCTTGTTTTAGCAGATATTAGAGAAAAATTACAAACCTCGCCTGGATTTACTAGACAAACTTGGGTGCAAGCAGCAAACTATGCCATGAACAATGGAGGAAGTTTAGATGAAGCCTTGGGGTGGATAAACAATGCCATTTCAGGGCAGTTTTATAGCCAAAAAGATTTTAGTAATTTAAGTGTTAAGGCGCAAATTTTGGATAAGCTAGAAAAAACAACAGAAGCGGAATCTGTTATGAACGAGGCTTTAGAAATGGGAGGAATTCTACAAGTCCATGGGTATGGGCGACAATTGTTAAGTCAAGGGCAGAAGGAGAAAGCATTGGAAGTTTTTAAGAAAAATGCCAAAAAAAATAAAGGAATATGGCCAGTAAATTATGGATTGGCAAGAGGGTACTCAGCTTTAGGAGACTATAAATCTGCTCTTAAACATTTAAAAATAGCAGCAAATAGAGCCCCTGATCAAGCTAACAAAGATGCTATTGCAGCTAATATTGAAAAGTTAGTAAACGGGAAAGACATTAATTAATTTTTTTTTACTCCAAAATAAGTAACACCTGGTCCATAAAGCCGGGTGTTTTTAATTTATGTGTGTATAGACAGTAATTTTTATGGTTTTATTATGTGTTACTTTTACAATTATATATCCATAATAATATGTCCATTTATAGTTCAATAATTAATCATGTAGAAAATCACATTACATTATCTCCAAAAGATAAAGAAGAATTTTTAGGGATTTTACTTGAGAAGAGAGTACTTAGAAAAAAATACCTTTATGAACCCAATATGGTTGTGAACCATATGTATTACGTTGTTTCAGGATGTTTAAAGGCATATTATTTAGATGAATTTGGAAATAAACATATTATTCAATTTGCTATTGAAGATTGGTGGATAACCGATTTTGAAGCTTTATTTGAAGGAAAACCAGCTGAGCTTTATATTGAGGCGATTGAGGATTGTGTTTTATTGGGTATTGATATTAAAATAAGAGAGGAATTATATAAACGGATTCCAAAGTTTGAACGCTTTTTTAGAATTCTACATACCAACGCCTTTGTAGCTCTTAGAAAAAGAGTAATGTCTTCTTTGTTAAAAACCAATACTCAACGGTACATTGAGTTTTGCAAGACATACCCTAGCATAGAGAAAAGGGTAACAAACTACCATATCGCAAACTATTTGGGAATTAAACCAGAAAGCCTTAGTAGGATACGCAAAGAATTATAATTAACATTTTTTAACAATCAATCTTAACATATATCAATTAGCTTAGGCTATCTCTGTTTCTATTTTTGGTGAAACTTGAATATAAAAACTAGTTTAACCATTAATTATAAAATTATGAATATAACATTGGAACAAGCAGAGCGTGCACTAGCAGCTGCTAAAGAAAAAGCAACTGAAATTAGTACAAAAATGAATATTTGCGTTGTTGATTCTGGGGCAAATCAAGTGGCATTTGTAAGAATGGATGGTGCTTGGTTGGGTTCTGCCGATATATCGTTAAAAAAAGCAAAGACTGCCCGTTTTTTTGATATGAACACTGGGTTGATTGGAGGACTATCACAACCAGGTGAACCTTTGTATAATATTGAACATTCTAACGGAGGTCTTATTACTTTCCCAGGAGGTGTGCCAATTACTAATGCTTCAGGAGAAATTATTGGAGCTATTGGAGTAAGTGGTAGCTCAGTTGAAAATGACCACACAGTTGCGGTTGCGGGAGCAGAAGCAGTTTAAACAAAAAGAAAATTAACTTATATACGTCCAGATGTTCTTATGTTTTACCAACTGAGAATAGGTATATCTAATTATTTTGCACCCATCCTTTTCTAAGGATGGGTCTTCTTTTAGAATTTTTAAAGCATAATATCTCGCGGTTTTTAGAATATCATTGTCTTTTATAATGTCCGCTATTTTTAAGTTTAGTGCACCACTTTGTTGGGTACCCATAAGGTCACCGGGACCTCTTAATTTTAAATCAACTTCTGCAATTTCAAAACCATCATTGGTACGTACCATAGTTTCCAATCTAGTTTTAGCATCTGATGATAATTTAAAACTGGTCATTAGAATACAGAAACTTTGGTCAGCTCCACGTCCTACACGTCCACGTAATTGGTGTAACTGAGATAGACCGAAACGTTCTGCGCTCTCAATAACCATTACAGAAGCATTGGGTACATTTACTCCAACTTCAATTACTGTTGTTGCGACCATAATGTTGGTTTCACCATTTACAAAACGAGCCATTTCATAATCTTTATCGGCAGGTTTCATTTTTCCATGAACAATTGATATTTGGTAATCGGGTAGGGGGAAATCACGTACAATACTTTCATAGCCATCCATTAGATCTTTATAATCCAAGGCTTCGGATTCTTGAATCAATGGATATACGACATATATCTGTCTTCCTTTTTTAATTTCATCCTTAATAAATGCAAAGACCTTTAATCGGTTCGCATCAAAGCGATGCACTGTTTTTATTGGTTTTCTTCCTGGTGGAAGTTCATCAATGACTGAAATATCTAAATCGCCATATAAGCTCATGGCCAAAGTTCTTGGAATGGGCGTGGCAGTCATCACTAAAATATGCGGGGGCATTTCATTTTTATGCCATAATTTTGAGCGTTGTGCCACACCAAAACGGTGTTGTTCATCAATGACAGCCAAACCTAAATTTTTAAATTGGACTTTATCCTCTAAAACTGCATGGGTGCCAATTAAAATATGCAATTCACCATTTTCTAGCTGTTCATGAATTATTTTTCGCTTTGATTTTTTTACGGAACCTGTCAACAAGGCAACTGAAACATTCATTTCGCCAAGAAATTCCTTTATACCAGTGTAATGCTGATTTGCCAATATCTCTGTTGGAGCCATGATACATGCTTGGTAGTCATTATCAATGGCTAAAAGCATGGTCATTAAAGCAACAATTGTTTTTCCAGAACCTACATCACCTTGTAAAAGCCTGTTCATTTGTGCATTACTTCCTAAATCTCCCCTAATTTCTTTAATAACCCTTTTTTGGGCATTGGTAAGTTCAAATGGTAGGTACTTTTCATAAAATGCATTGAAGAATTCTCCAACTTGGTCAAAATTAAATCCTTTTATTTTTTGTTTTCTGATGAGTTTCTTGGTAATAAGTTGAAGTTGTATGTAAAAAAGTTCCTCAAATTTTAGCCTGAATTGTGCTTTAGCCAATAACTCTTGATTTTTGGGAAAATGAATATTGAAAAGGGCCTCACTTTTGGATATGAGTTTTAACTCAGTAAGAAGGTTAGGGGATAGGGTTTCCATAAACTGCCCTTTGGTATCCAAAAATAGCTGCTGCATTAATTTATTCAACACTCTATTTGTAATTCCCTTAGCACTTAATTTCTCAGTAGAAGGGTAAATTGGCTGCATAAATATTTTTAGCCCTTGTTCATGCTCTGTCAAGAATTCCATTTCTGGATGGGGCATGGAAAACTTCCCATTATACCAATTGGTTTTTCCGAAAATGACATAAGGTGTATTTAATTTTAAGTTTTCCTTTATCCATTTTTGACCTCGAAACCATATGAGTTCCATTTCCCCAGTTTCATCAACAAAAGAAGCCACTAAACGTTTTCCTTTTTTTTGCTCTACTGTTTTTATATGCACAATTTTCCCAACTACCTGTACATCTGCGCCGCTACGTTGTAATTGATTTATTTTATAGTACTGGGTTTTGTCCAGATACCTATTTGGAAAAAGATTTATTAGGTCCTGATAGGTAGAAATCCCCAATTCAGACTCCAAGGTTTCGGCCCTATTTGGGCCAACACCTTTTAGATATGCAATGGGAGTTTGCAGGAAATTGGGATTCATAGGACTAAAATACTGCTTCGCCCATACAACTGCAACAAACCAAATTGCTTAATTTGGTGCAACTTTTACAATCATTAGTACATGAGGTCATTTTTATTAATTTCTTTTCTCTTTTTTAGTGGCTTTTCTGTAGCCCAACACCAGGATAAGGTTGATTTTGTTCATGCGAAAGCAGAAGTTATTCCAATTGGTAAGAATGAAGTTGTTCGCGGTAGTGTCACCTATAGTTTTTATATCAAAAACAAGGTTGATTCTGTTTTTTTGGATGCAAAAAACATGAAGTTTAATGAAGTTAGCTTGAATGGAAAAAAAATTGGTTACAACAATGACCAAAGAACCATTACGGTTCGTAAAAAATTCAAAAAAGGAAAACAATATAAATTGCTTTTGTCCTATGAAACCAAGCCCAAACAAACCGTTTATTTTATAAATGAGGAAGATGTAGAAACAGGTTCGGGACAGGCCTGGACACAAGGACAAGGGAAATATACCAGCCATTGGTTGCCCAGTTTTGACGACATGACGGAAAAGGTGGAGTTTGATATAACAATTACAACCGATAAAAACATGGTTGTTGTTGCCAATGGAAAATTAATAGAGAAAAATATGTTGTTATATAAAGGCAAACCCTCATGGGTTTTTGATATGCAAAAACCCATGAGCAGTTATTTATTGGCCTTTGTTCTTGGCAATCATAAAAAGAACCAATTAACCTCCAAAAGTGGAATTCTTATTGAAAATTACTTTTACCCAAGGGACAGCTTAAAAGTGGAACCTACCTATCGTTATACCAAGCAAATATTTGATTTTATGGAGCAGGAGATAGGCATTCCTTATCCATGGCAGAACTATAAACAGGTCCCTGTACGCGAATTTATGTATGCCGGCATGGAAAATACAACGGCCACTATTTTTGCCGATTCATATGTGGTTGACTCTATTGGGTTTGTGGACAAAAATTATGTAAACGTTAATGCCCATGAACTTGCTCACCAATGGTTTGGTAATTTAGTCACAGAAGTAAGCAGTGAACACCATTGGCTGCATGAAGGTTTTGCAACCTATTACGCTTATTTGGCCGAAAAAGAAATTTTTGGGGAGGATTATTATTATTGGAAACTCTGGGAAACTGCAAAACAATTGGATAAAATGTCCCGTGATGGCAAGGGTGAAGCTTTGACCAATCCCAAGGCAAGTAGTCTTACCTTTTATGAAAAAGGAGCTTGGGCATTGCATATGTTAAAAGAAGTAGTAGGTGAGGAAGCTTTTAAAAGCGGGATTAAAACATATTTGGAAAAGCATCAATTTATGAATGTAACCATTGAAGATTTTTTAATTGAAATTAAATTGGCAAGCGGGAAGGATTTAGAAAATTTTGAAGAGGAATGGCTGCAAGGAACACAGTTTCCTTTTGAAAAAACCAAACAAGCTTTAAAATCATCTAATGAGTCGTTATCAGATTTTTTTGATCTGCAATGGGAACTCACATCTAGTAGTGAAAGTAATGAGGTAATTATTAAACGGTATTGGTATAACGCAACATCAACTCAATTTAAACAAGCAATTATAGCTAACTACCATGCATCACTTTCAACAGAGTTCATCAAAGAGATTTTTAGGGAAGATAATCTAAAAGTAAGGCAAACTCTTGCTTTGGAAATGGAGCGAATTCCACTGGAACTAAAACAAGAATTTGAATCTCTTTTGAATGATAAAAGTTATGTGACTATTGAAAAAGCCCTATATAAGTTATGGGTATATTTTCCAGAAGACAGAGCAAAGTATTTGAATGCAACAAAGAATATGGTAGGACTTCCCAATAAAAATATTCGGTTGCTATGGCTAACCTTAGCAATTCTCACCAAGGACTATGAACAAAATCATTTTAACGAACTAAGTCGCTATACAAAAGACAATTATAATTTTGAAATTCGCCAAACTGTGTTCTTGTATTTACAAGATGTATTTGGGTTTCCAGATGAAAATTTAAAAGATTTGGTCAACGCTTGTATGCACCATTCTTGGCAATTTAAAAAGTTCGCCCGTACTTTGCTGGACAAATTGTTAGAGGATGAAGCACTAAAAGAACGCTTTTTAATGTTGGCAATAGAATTGGACGGTACCGAACGAGAATTTTTAATGAAAAAGTTGAATATAAAATGAGGGCATTAGTAATTTCAGGTGGTGGGAGCAAAGGAGCTTTTGCAGGTGGCGTAGCACAATACCTGATAGAGGAGTCGGCTCAGAATTACGATATTTTCGTGGGCACTTCTACAGGAAGCCTTCTAATTACTCATTTGGCCTTAGGAAAATTGGATAAGATCAAGAAAATTTACTCTTCAGTCAATCAGAAAAGTATTTTTAACAGCTGTCCTTTTATTGTGACCAAAAAGCATGGGGTGGAAACTATTTCCATTAATCACTGGAATGTGGTGAAGAATTTTATTAGAGGAAAAAAAACATTTGGAGAAAGCGATAACCTTAGGGAGCTTATTAGAAATAGTGTTACTGAGGATGAATTTAATGAACTAAAGAACGGTCCAAAGAACATAATTATTACTGTTTCTAACTTGTCCCTAAATCAAGTAGAGTACAAGTCCATTAATGATTGCACGTATGACGAGTATTGTGATTGGATTTGGATATCAGCTAATTATGCACCTTTCATGAGTTTGGTTCGGAAAAATGGATGTGAATATGCAGATGGTGGATTAGGAAGTCTTGTGCCCATAGAAGAAGCTTTGCGGCAAAATGCCGATATTGTGGATGCCATTATCTTGCATACAGAAGTAAATTATTTGAACAGGATGCCATCTAGAAATCCTTTTGAACTAATGACCACAATTTTTGGATTTATGTTGGATAGAATTGAATATCAGAATATTAGAATAGGAAAGTTGGTGGCCAGTCAAAAAGACGCTATTATAAATTTGTATTACACACCAACAATTTTGACTACAAATTCCTTGATTTTTGACAAAGAAAAAATGACACTTTGGTGGAAACGAGGCTATTTATATGCCAAAAATAAAAATGAGGAAACCAATCCTATTCAACCCTTGATGTTTGATAAATAGTTGATTGATATGTTTTTTTTTGAATTCGTAATAAGATTTTTCACACTCACCTCATTCGATTCAAAATAACTTAAAATATTACCACAAATCTCCTATTTCTTTTTTTACATAGGATAATGCAGTTGCAGATGGAGATTGTTTGTCCATGGTTTTGCTCAAAATATCTTCACGCAATTTATCTGCATTGTCAGATTCACTCATACCAGCACTTCTAATGGCTTGTATGGTAGCACTTTTAGCAGCTTTTATCACATTCCAGCACTCATCGCTTAAATAAATTTGTTGAGAAAGATTATGCTCAAACTCATTTTCAATGCTCTTGATTAATAAGTTCTCATAATCACTTTTGTCGGAAGATTTTGGTTTTACCCTTACTACAAGACTTGGAAGCGCAATTCGCTCTAAAAATAAAGCCATGCGTTCATAAGCTTGTAGGCGTATAGGTAAAGTGTTTTTTTGAGAATCTTTATGCAATAGAAATCTTCTCCTACCTTCTTCATTATTAGTATGTAATCTAAAAAAGTAAAAAGCTACAGCTCCAGTTACTACTGCAGGTAATAAATAAGCAAAAAGTTGAAAAATTCCGTCTCCTGTCATGTCAATTTATATTTTGTTAGGATGGTTATGGCATTTAAACGTTGGAATTTTATAAAAATTATGATTCTCTTTTTAGAATGTTCAGTTCTTATTAGCTTCTTTCATACTTTCTCTTACCATCATGTAAAAAGTATCAAATTTTGGGTGGATTCTTAGGCTGAAACCTTCTTTTAAATTACCATCTTTTCCCAAAGTTGTAATACGTTCCGGGTTTATTGAAAATTGTTTTTGAAGAATTGTGGATAACGATGAAGCTTGTGAAGCTGCAATATCCAATTCACCTGTCATGCTCAATCCTTCAATGGTAAGTGCCATAGTTGGATTAGCTGTTAGTATTGCTGCTACTTTCTCTAGCATAGGAACGCCTGTTTCTATTACTGCTGTGGAAGTATCATCAGCAAAGAATATATCTTGTTTAGCTGAAATGACTACGGCTCCATTTGTCACACCAATTTGGGCATTCTCACCAAGTGTTTGTTTTGCATTGGTAAGTACAATTATGGCAGTGGAATCATTTGATGCCAAGGCATCATTGATTGTTTTTAATTGATTTTCTTTTTTTTCCAAACTGGCCAAAGCCTTGTTTACATTATTTGAGTTTTGCTTGGACAGTTCAGAAAAGGTATTTAGGTTGCTCATTAGAGTTGCATTGGCAGCCTGTAATTCCTTTACCTGTGACTCATAAGACTCGGCTTTTGCAAGACTCACTCTTTCATTCTTCTTTGCTTCAATAACTTTTGCTTTAATTGAGTCCAATTCAATTTTTAGATTTTGTATATCTAATAAAAGCTCGCTCTTCTTTTGAGAATGAACGGTGAGGCAGATAAAAAACAAAAATAGGAGGGATAGGTAGTTTTTTTTCATAGGATTTTTTAATTATTTCAAAAATAAGTTATTTGTTATTTTCTATATATGTCTTTCCACCTAAATGTGTGCAATTGTATAATGCTCTCATGTTATCAAAGGATACTGGGGTTTTGTCGTAACCATATGTATACCTTAAATTTCTACTTAAATCAATATCGTCAACATTCACCTGTATGTCTTCCATGGTAAATTGACAAGGATGTTCGTATCCTGCTGCATGTGTAATTTCTACCAATTCTTTACGGAAAGTTTTAAAGTATTGTGCCAACCGATGGGATTTTAGCGTAACATCTATTCCGTTTTGCAACCATTTACTTTGTGTGGCAACACCAGAAGGACATCTGTTGGTATGGCAAATCTGGGCTTGAATACACCCGATGCTCATCATGGCCTCTCTCGCAACATTTATACAATCGACCCCCATGGCAAATGCCATAGCGGCCTTGGCAGGGAATCCTAATTTTCCACTTCCAATAAAAACAACCCTATCCGTAAGCTTCTTTTGTTGAAACAATTTATACAGACTACTAAAACCATATACCCATGGTAGTGATACATGATCTGCAAAGCTTGGAGGAGCGGCACCAGTACCTCCCTCACCGCCGTCTACAGTTATAAAATCGGGTCCTTTACCAGTTTTTAGCATTAAATCTGCTAGCTGCTCCCATTGGTCTAATTTCCCAATAGCACCTTTTATCCCTACTGGAAGACCTGTCTCTTCTGCAATATCCTCTATCAACTGCATTAATTCTGGAATGGTACCAAAAGCTTTGTGGGAGGCAGGGGACAATACATCTTTCCCAACTTCTACACCTCGTATTTTAGCTAACTCCGGAGTTATTTTGACTCCTGGAAGTACACCTCCTTTTCCAGGTTTGGCACCTTGTGATAATTTTATTTCAATAGCTTTTATACAAGGATTTTCTGCAACCAATTTCTTCATTTTTTCTATTGAGAAGTTACCTTCCTTGGTACGAACGCCAAAATAACCTGTTCCAAAGTGAAAAATAACATCGCCTCCTTGTTTGTGATATGGGGATAGCCCCCCTTCACCAGTATTGTGATACGCCCCACTGACCGCAACACCTTTGTTAAGAGCTTCCACAGCTGCAGCGGATAGAGAACCAAAACTCATCGCTGATACATTAATAACGGAAGCAGGTCTGTATGGTTTCTTTCTTTTATTAAAACTTCCCATAACCTTTGCACAAGGCAAAAAAGTTTTGTCACTGGCATTAGGATGATGGGCATCTACTTTATAGGCCATCATTTGGTTTTTTATAAAAACATGATGATGCGCATAGACATCTCTGTCTGTACCAAACCCCTCGTAATTATTCTCTTTTTTTGCCGAGGCATAAATCCAACCACGTTCAATACGGTTAAATGGAAGTTCTTCCCTGTTATTAGCAACAAAATACTGCCGCATTTCTGGTCCAATACTTTCTAGCCAATACCTAAGATGCCCTACAATAGGGAAATTATGACTTATGGTGTGGGCACGTTGAAAGAATATATCCCGAATGGCAACTATTGCCAAAACAGCTAACCCCCAGACCCACCATGAAATACTAGAAAGAAAATGGATTATTTCTTGCATTATTTACCTTTAATTTCTGGTTTTATTTGAGTGGAACCAGCATTCAAATAATCTATACTCATCTCTGTCAATGTTTTAACGCCCAGTAACATCCCGGCATCATCAATTTTAAAATCGGGTGTATGGTGTGGAAAAGCTTCTGTGTTTCCAGGAGTCATTCCTCCTAAAAAGAAATAAAACCCTGGTACTACTTCTTGAAAATATGAAAAATCTTCACCACCAGTTTCAGCTTTTGTTAAAACTACGTGTTCTGTTCCAGCTGATTTTTGTAATGATGGTAGCATTTGGACCACTAAATCAGGGTCGTTATAAGTAACTACGGTATTTTCTTGAAACTCTATTGCGGCTTCACCTCCATAGGCTTTGGCAATAGTTTCTGTCATTTCAGTCATACGTTTAATAATATGTTTTCTCATATCTGGATCTAATGTTCTTACAGTACCTATGAGTTCAGCACTTTCAGGGATAATATTAAAACGTACACCACTTGTTATTTTACCAACAGTGATTACAGCTGGTTCTACCAATAAATTAGATTCTCGACTGATGATACTTTGGTAACCATCTATAATTTTTGCAGAAATGTAAATGGGATCAACACCGCCCCATGGTGCAGAGCCATGTGTTTGCTTTCCTTTTACATTAACTACAAAACGCTCTACGCCAGCCATAATGCCCCCAGCTTTATATTTAATAGTACCTACTTCTGTTTCCGAATCTATATGCAAACCAAAAATAGCATCTACTTTAGGGCTTTCTAATACACCTTCTTTTATCATGAGTTTTGCACCACCTTCTTCTCCTGGCGGAGGACCTTCCTCGGCAGGTTGAAAAATGAACTTTACCGTGCCCTTTATTTTGTCCTTGTTTTTAGATAGTATTTCGGCGACACCCATTAAGATGGCTGTGTGCGTATCGTGGCCACAGGCATGCATTACACCCACTTCAGCACCCAAAAATTCTGATCTTATATTCGATTTAAAGGGCAAATCATTTCTTTCTGTCACGGGTAGTGCATCAATATCTGCTCTAAGAGCAACTACTTTTCCTGGAGCATTTCCTTTTAAAATGCCTACAACACCAGTTTTGGCAATACCTGTCTCTACTTCAATTCCTAATGATTTTAAGTGGTTTGCAATTTTTTCAGCAGTTTTAAATTCTCTATTACTCAATTCTGGATTTTGGTGAATATCATGCCTCCAAGCAATAATTTTACTTTCTATATCCACATAGTCAGATTCCTGAACAGAATTTTGAGAAGAGACTATTAGGCTTAATAGGAAGGGTGCAATAAACAGTAGTTTTTTCATAGATAGTTATTTTAAAATTTAATTAGTCGATAATCGTCGTTCTGTAGCTGTATTAAGGCTGTCATTGCGGACAATGATAATTGTACTCCTGGAATCATATCTTCTTTTGCAACACCCCGAGATGCTGCGGATTGACCACAAAAGATAAATTGTGCTCCAGCATCCATTAGAGTAAGTATCATTTCACTATTTGGATTGTCCATTCCATATTTTTTTTGATATGCCTCATTGGTCATAATGTCCTTAGAAGCTTTGTTATGAACAACTAGGCTTACTTTCAACTGTTCTACTGGCACACCTGATTGGGCATGCATGTTTAAAAACCTTGCGGCTGTTTCTATACTGGCATTTAACTCGCCCAAATTATCGGGGCTATTCATAATATCAAAAACCACTTTCAATTCCTTTGAAGTATCAACTTTATAATCAGAGTTTTCCACTTTATAGACAGATCCATATTCCTCTATAATTGGCCCCGTTGATTTTTCTTGCGAAAAAAGGGATTGATTGGCTAAAACTGTGAAAAATGAAAGAAGCAATAAAGGGGATATTTTCATACAACATGTTTATGCCAATAAATATATTCAAATTAGGGTGAAATCCCATTTGCATTGTTCATAATTATTAAAATGATGATTTTAGCATCAATTGAATAATGGCTAAATTCACATTTCCTATCAGGATTAAATAATCGATACTATTGGATAATTTTTTAGACGGACTTAATGAAGCTCAAAAGGCACCTGTTTTACATAAAGATGGGCCTTTAATGGTAATTGCCGGCGCAGGATCGGGAAAAACAAGGGTATTGACCTACCGGATTGCTCATTTAATGAACCAAGGAGTGGATTCTTTTAATATTCTAGCACTCACCTTTACCAATAAGGCAGCTCGCGAAATGAAAAAACGTATTGCTGACATTGTTGGTAGTTCTGAAGCTAAAAATCTATGGATGGGAACTTTTCACTCCGTCTTTGCCAAATTATTAAGGTTTGATGGAGATAAACTTGGGTACCCAAGCAATTTTACAATTTATGATACCCAAGATTCTCAACGATTGATAGCTTCCATCATTAAAGAAATGGGGTTAGATAAGGATATCTATAAGTACAAACAAATTCAGAATAGAATATCATCCTATAAAAATAGTTTGATTACGGTAAAAGCCTATTTTAATAATCCAGACTTAGTGGAGGCGGATGCCATGGCCAAAAGACCACGTACTGGAGAAATTTATCAAAATTATGTGGAACGCTGTTTTAAGGCTGGGGCTATGGATTTTGATGATTTACTGTTACGCACTAATGAGTTGCTGACTCGTTTTCCTGAAGTATTGGCAAAATATCAGGATAGGTTTAGATACATTTTGGTAGATGAGTACCAAGATACCAACCACTCCCAGTATTTGATTGTCAAAGCACTTTCGGACCGCTATCAGAATATTTGTGTTGTTGGTGATGATGCACAGAGTATTTATTCGTTCCGTGGAGCAAACATTAGTAATATCCTTAATTTCCAAAAAGATTATGGGGAAGTAGGAATGTATCGTTTGGAGCAAAATTATCGTTCCACAAAAAATATTGTAAATGCAGCCAATAGCATCATTGCAAAGAACAAAAATCAGTTAGAGAAAGTAGTTTGGACCAGCAATGATGAAGGATCTCCTTTAAAAATTCACCGAAGCCCTACTGATGCCGAAGAAGGCAGGTTTGTTGCAAGTTCTATTTTTGAAAACAAAATGCAGGAGCAATTACCAAATGGCAATTTTGCAGTCTTGTACCGCACCAATTCCCAGTCCAGAGCAATAGAAGATGCGCTTAGGAAAAAAGATATTCCATATAGAATTTATGGTGGATTATCCTTTTATCAGCGTAAGGAAATAAAGGATGTATTGGCCTATTTGCGTTTGGTTATCAACCCAAAGGATGAAGAGGCCTTAAAAAGAGTGGTAAACTTCCCGGCCAGGGGAATAGGACAGACCACTATAGATAAATTGGTTGTTGCCGCCAATCATTATGGACGTTCAATTTTTGAGGTCATGGAGCATTTGGATAAACTGGATTTAAAGATAAATTCTGGAACCAAAACAAAGCTTCAGAACTTTGTGACCATGATCAAGAGTTTTCAAATTATGAACGAAGGAACGGATGCTTTTGTGCTTGCGGAACATGTAGCTAAGAAAACAGGTATTCTTCTGGAGTTTAAAAAGGACGGAACCCCTGAGGGTATTGCCCGCATGGAAAACATTGAAGAATTGCTGAATGGAATCCAAGATTTTGTCGAAGGACAAAAGGAATTAGCAGATGCTACGGGCAATATATCAGAATTCTTAGAGGATGTGGCTTTGGCAACCGATTTGGATAAAGATACAGGCGATGATGATAGGGTAGCATTGATGACTATTCACTTGGCAAAGGGATTGGAATTTCCATATGTTTATATTGTTGGAATGGAAGAAGATTTATTTCCTTCGGCCATGAGCATGAATACTAGAAGTGAGTTAGAAGAAGAAAGAAGGCTGTTTTATGTGGCTCTTACACGTGCTGAAAAGCAAGCCTATCTTACCTATGCCCAAAATAGATATAGATGGGGAAAATTAATAGATGCTGAACCCAGTCGTTTTTTAGAAGAGATTGATGAAAAGTATATTGAAAACCTCACACCAATAGACAACGCGGGGTATAGATATAAATCTTTAATTGATTCTGATATTTTTGGTGAGGTTGACAAGAGTACATTGCGCCAAGCAAAGCCAAAGAATGGAACACCTCCAAGTGTTTCAAAACCAAATGAGAATCAACTCCGAAAATTGCGAAAATTAAAACCGCAATTGAGTACGCCTGTTGGCAATACCAATACAATAGACCCTAACCTAGTAGAAGGTTCTTTGGTAAACCACACCCGTTTTGGTAGAGGAAAGGTTATAAAAATAGAAGGTGTGGGGAATGATAAAAAAGCGGAAATTCAATTTGAAACTACTATAAAAAAACTATTGCTTCGGTTTGCCAAGTTGGAAGTGATAGGGTAACGGTTCTTTAGTTTGTTACGGTAAACAGAAACCCCATTTAATATTGAGTATGAAAATAAATAGACAAATTTTACCGCTCTTTGCTTTTTTCAATATTGTTAGTCATGTCTTATATTGTCAGAATGAGAAAGCTCTTGAAGGCAAAGTAAATTTTCATTCAAATATTTTAAATGAAGAGAGAACCTACTTGGTTAAATTGCCAAGTTCGTATAATGATGTTTCTACTTCAGAAAAGAAATATCCAATCATGATTTTATTGGACGGATATAGTCATTTTAATACAGCGACGGAAGTTGTAAATTATATGAGTTCTGAAGTTACTACTACTGATGTTATTCCGGAAACTATTATTGTTTCAATTATTAATGTTGATAGGGAAAGAGATTTTACGGTAACTAAAATAAAAACTGTACGCCCCAATACAATGGGCGGTGGAAGAAAATTTTTAAATTTTATTGAAAAAGAACTAATACCACAGATAGACAAAAATTATAGAACACTGCCTTTTAGAACCTTAGTAGGGCATTCTTTAGGTGGGTTACTTACTTTAAATTCCTATATGGATAAAAACAGTTTGTTTGATGCATATCTTGCTATTGACCCAAGTGTATGGTGGGATGCTAATATGATGAAGAGCAAGGTGAATATGATTTTATCTGAAAGTTTTGACAAAAAATTATTTATTGCAACGGCCAATCAAGGTGAAGCCAACTATACCAGAAACAAAAAGAGACATTATGATTTTTATGAAATGATAATGCAAAAAACCAAAAAACAGGCAACGGTAAAAATCAAATATTATCAAAATGAAAACCATAGAACGGTTCCATTAATGGCATTATGTGATGGCTTGGAATACCTGAATTCTAAGAAATAGAATTTGGTGATATTAATATGAAGATGAATGAAAAATTATTTATTCTTAGTTTTATTCTTAATAATCAGCTGCAAAGACGCTGTAAAAGAAGCAAGCAGCCAGCTTAATGAGAATACTATTTTAATAGAAGAACAATCTGATTTAATTTTTGAAAAAACTAAAGAGCTTCCAAATAAAACACAACTCTCAATTGCTTTAATAGAAAATGGGTCGCCTAAGTTTTATGGAGTAATTAGAATCAATGATACTATTAGTAGTATTGACAATCATAAAAATGCTTTTGAAATTGGCTCTATTACCAAAGTATTTACAGCAACACTACTTGCGGATTTTGCACTAGAGAACAAACTAGAGTTGGATGATAAGATTAATGATTATATAGAAACTTCAATAAAAGGAAATAAGCAACTGTCCTTTAAACAACTCTCTAATCATACTTCTGGGCTAGATAGATTGCCATCAAATTTAGACTTGGTATCCAATCCAAGTAATCCCTATAAGAATTATAGTGAAGAAAAATTAGAAGATTATTTAGCTAATAAAATGTATTTGTCTCAGCCTTCGGGAGAAAAATATCAATACTCAAATTTTGGTGCAGGACTTTTGGGTTATGTGCTTTGTAAAATTGATAGTACAGACTATCAAAATTTATTGGAGAAGTATATTTTATCAAAATATGAAATGAAAAACTCAACAACTGATAGAAGTAAAGTTGAGGATATATTGGTAAAAGGACTTAATCCCTCAGGGAATGAAACCTCTAATTGGGATTTAGCGGCATTGATGGGAGCAGGAGGAATGTTGTCCACCACAGAAGATTTATCAAAATTTGCAATTGCCCAGTTTGATGATTCCAATGAAGAACTAAAATTGACAAGGACAAAAACATTTAAAAGAAATAATATATCGGATATTGGTCTTGGGTGGCATATCATAAATCGAAAATCAGGGGCTATTTGGCATAATCATGGTGGTGGTACAGGCGGGTATACCTCCTCGATTATTATTAATACAGCAACAAAAAATGGAGTTGTAGTGCTTTCGAATGTATCAGCTTTTCATCCTAAAAGGATTAATATAGAAGACATTGCTTTCTACTTAATGAAAAGTATAGACGAAGTAAAAACAGAATAATATCATGAGAAAAATAGTATTTGCAATATCACTTTTCACTTTAATATTTGGATTGTCTTGTGGACAAAACAAAAGTAAAGCACTAAATAAGGTAAATGAGTCCATTCCTCAAGAAATAGAAGAAGTAGACCCAAGAAACGAATATTTAATTGCAGTTTTAGATACGATATTTAGGAGTGAACAAGAGCCGATACGGTTAAGGGACGCTTTAATCGAGAAATATGGAGCGGAATCCAAAGAAGTCTTTGAACAGGATAAAATTTGTGAGAAGAACCATATTATTAACGAAGAGAAAGTTGCCAATATATTAAAGAAGTATGGTTGGTTAGGAGAAGATGTTATTGGTTTTGAGGGAAGTTTAACCCTTTGTAATGTAATTCAACATTCCGACAATGAAATTAGGTTAAAGTATCTGCCAATGATGCGGGAGGCTGTTAAGAATGGAAAACTGCAAGCTAGGTATTTGGTAAGGGCAGAAGATAGAATTGCTACCGAACAAGGTAAGTTACAGATATACGGAGGTCAAATGAAATATTACCCTGAGACCAAAAGTTTTAACGTTTGGCCAGTTTATGACCCGGTGAATATTGATAAAAGAAGGGCAGAGTTGGGATTGGCCCCTATTGCCGAATATTTGAAAAATAGGTTTAATTTTATTTGGAACCTAGAGGAGCAAATTAAAAGAACCGCTGAATTTGAAGCAAACAAAAAGAAATAATTGGCAGATTTTATAAAAATATACCCAGACAATCCAAACCCTAAAGAAATTAAAAGAGTAGTAGAGGTTCTTAGAAGGGGCGGCTTGGTCATATACCCATCTGATACTGTTTATGGCCTAGGGTGCGATATTACTAATACCAAGGCATTGGAGCGTTTGGCTCGTATTAAAGGTATTAAATTAGACAAGGCCAAATGGTCCTTTGTATGTGCAGATTTAAGCAATCTTTCGGATTATGTTCGGCAAATAGATACGGCCACTTTTAAAATATTAAAAAGAGCCTTACCAGGACCTTATACCTTTATTCTTCCTGGGAACAATAATTTACCAAAGAACTTTAAGAAGAGAAAGACTGTTGGTATTCGTGTTCCTGATAATAACATTCCACATGCTTTGGTAACAGAATTAGGAAATCCCATTGTGTCCACTTCCATCCATGATGAGGATGAAATGTTGGAGTACACTACTGACCCAGAACTTATTTATGAAAAGTGGCAGAACCTTGTTGACGTAGTAATTGATGGTGGTTATGGTGATAATGTGGCATCAACCATTATTGATTTATCAGAAGGAGAACCAAGTGTAATTAGAGAAGGAAAAGGTAGTTTGGATATTTTGTAAATAAATGGGATGTACAGATTGAGTATATCCAAAATCTACTTTATTTAAAAAATGGCATAAAAAAAGCGACCTTATAGGTCGCTTTTAATTTTATATAGAAAAGAAATTTAGTTTCCGTTAATTGCTGGATCTTTCATTCCTTCTTCAATCATGCTATAGAACTGGTCAATTTTTGGAAGAACAACAATTCTAGTTCTTCTGTTCTTAGACTTATCTGTTGCAGAAACAGGAACGTAGCTTGCTCTACCAGCTGCAGTCATACGTTTTGGATCTACATTGTAATCATTTTGTAGAATTCTAACAATAGCTGTAGCACGTTTGGTACTTAAATCCCAGTTGTCCAATAAAACACCTTTTCTGTAAGGTACATCATCTGTATGGCCTTCAACCATAAATTCAAAATCTGGTTTGTTATTGACCACTTTGGCAACTTTGCCCAA